>JAIUYC010000899.1 GCA_020216575.1 Coleofasciculus sp. S288
TGATGCTTCTGTATTACTGAAGCATAGCTGCTGATGAGTCATGAGCAATGTTTGGTAGGGCGTCGATTGGGAGAGTTGCTGGACGAGTTGCAAATATTCTCCATCCGTGCGGCTTGATTGATGAGGGGCAATTCCAGTATCGTTTAATCGCTGTAACATTGCCCTATACAAGCACAGGCAGGCTTCACGGTAGTTGCCCTGCTGCTGCAATTTTTGCGATCGCTGCAACCAACCAGCAGCCGATAATTCCCTGACAGACGTTTTTATCGCCTTAGCAACTGACTGGTTGTGTTTATTTTTGAGGGTATAAAAATAAGGACGCAACAATTGCCAAAGTTGCCAAATTGCCCAGGTTAAGAGCAGTCCTAGAATTATCCAACACACTACTTTAACAAGTGTCCATAGTAGTGGAGAAGTTAGCCAGGACGGTACTGACGCATTGGATAGGGTTTGAGACGTTTTTAGTTCCAACCATTCCCCTATTTGCTGTCGCCACTGTGCCAACTGCCAACCCACACTATTCTTCTCAAAGGAACTTAGAGGCATGATGTGGTGATAGCTTAATTAGCTAATTGGTCTCTCAATATCTTAAAACTCATCCATTACTCAGTTATACTAACTCCGGGTTGACTACCTCTTTTTTGAAATAAACCGCAGAGGCGCAGAGGTCACAGAGAGAATAAGAAGAGATAAAGGGGAGCATGTCACTGACATGCTCCCGATTCTTAGCCAACTTCTCTCAGGTAACGCTTCCAAACAGAGTGCGTGTAACTGGCGATACTGGGATAGCGGCGTCCGTTACTGTACTGAGGACGGGTATTATTCCAGAGATTTGGATTACCGCTGTACCATGTAGAAGCAACCCGTCTAATCGCTAATTCTTCATTTTTGCCAGCCGTGTAGGCTAATTCACGATTGAGATACTCATCAAGTTTGTGGTCAATAGTTTTGATTTGAGCGTCAGGATTAGCCAAAAATTCTTCAGGTGTCAGCGCCCGTCCTAACGCAGCTTTTGTCCAAGGTGCAACGTTTTGTCTGAGTAGCTGCCCGTAGCCTAGTGCTCCTGAATCAGGATTGACAATCCAGAACTTACCAGCGCTCTCCTGTCCAATAATTGCCCGCCTCAATGCTGTCACTTTCTGGTGTCTGGTTTTGCCGTCTAAAGGCTTTGAGGTTGGGGTTTTAATGGCAGCAGTTTTCGGGGGTAATGAGGGCTTCGGAGGCGGCGGTTCCTTCGCTTCTACGGCTGGCGTTAACTCAGTTGTACCTGAGAATCCAGCAGCAACGGGTGCAGGCAAGGGGTCTGCATTCGGTACGCTAAAATCCAAGGCAATGAGCTTGGCAGCATTCTCGCTAGCCTTTGCTGGCTTGGGGGTGATGTCCTTGCTGTTGGCCGCCCCTATGGAGGGTGCTGGGGGTTGACTCACCCTCCCTGCCGACGGTTTGACATTCAAGGCTGAAGGCTGAGATGTTGATGTTCTGGGTGAGGGAGCCGCCAACACAACATCAGATTCTGGAACAGAAAAATCTAGCCATACCTCTTCTGCTTGAGCCGCTTGCGTGGTTCCTAACACCATCAATAAGAGGCTGACGAGAACGTTAATTACGATTTTGAGATGGCGTTTCATGGTTGTTTAACTGAGGAATTGTTTTTTTTTAGGTGTTGTTTGTTATTGGTTGTTTGCCAAACAGCTCAAAATGATGACGGTTTAAAGGTTGAAAATAACAGCATTAAAAAACAACAAACAACACCATTCAAATACCGCTGTTATCGACCCAACAACGGCAGTTTAGTGAGCCTGCAACATTAGCTCTCAAATCTGCACTAGCAGCCTCCTACAAGAGCGATCGCAACGTTACGCACGTTTAAAGCCATATCCCACATAAGTCTTTCCTTCGTAAAGAACGATCAGCCAGGTTTGTGGATCGAAATCTAGGGGATAGACAACGCGCTCGGTGATTGCTCCAGCTCGGATGCTCAAATTCGGCATTCGGCAGTAAGGTTCTTTGATGATGTTCTGCACTTTAGTGCGATCGCCTCGCTCTGGTATAGTTAGAAGTTGCGCTAACTGGTCGCGAGATATCGCTGCCTTAGGTTGCACGATTTCCTGGCAGAATTGGCTGGGATCGAGTGCGGGACTGGGTGGTGCTACATCATACTGAGTAATTGTCAGCCCGACTGCGGCTAACAAAGTACCGCCAAGCAACAGTAGCTCTGACTTGATGCGTGGTATTCTCAGTTGCTTGAGCGACGGTATTAACCGCTTCGATTGTGGCTTAGACGGCGCGGTTGCTGGTGCTACCGTCTCTGCCTGCTTTGGTTTCATTTCTAGTTGTGCCATCGTTATTTACCTCCTTGAAAAAACATCAATACTGTGTAGAGTTAGCGGAAACTCAACTGTTTCCACCATGAAAATTTTCACTCACCTCCTCGGTATGAAATCAATACAAATAAGCAAGACAAACCACAGTTTCATAGAGTGATACTGGAGTGTCTTTCAAAAATTATTCTTAGTAAATTGAAGGAAAAAAACTGGGCTTGCCTCCCTGGTACTTTTTGTAGGGATGGGTTTAAAAAGCTTTCAATTAAACTGAAAAACAGGAATTGACAGCCAAGAGACCAGAAAACTGACTGTGTTTTCACTGCCACTACAGCTGCGATCGCATCTATTACTAACGGGGCAATCTACAGAGCAACATGACTCACCAAAACATGAGGGCTGTTGTTAAAGGGGGGATAGGGTGAAAACTGACCGGAGTTCGCACCGTTGTAAATTGAGGCTTGAAAGCCTTCCACAATGAGAGTCTGTGGCGCGGCTCCTTAGTTCTAGGATACTCTACTTTTTAGTACATGTGTACTATCACAAGAGAGAAATAGCCGAACCTGATTGTACGGCAATGCTTAGGGTCAATGTCCCTATGAGGTTGAAATCGAACCATTGAGGACTGCTTAAACACACTTTCAGTCAGAGCATTAAGAATACTCAGCCTTTTTTCTACATTCTTGGGTGTAGAGCTATAACTGATTCAGCCCTGAATAATCTACCTTTAGAGAGAAACTCTATAATGACTCAGCCAACTCTGTTAGAACTTGCCAAACAGGGTAATCCCAAAGCGATCGCAACCCTGATTAGTCGCTCTCTAAAGGCTCAAGGCGTTACAGCGAAAGCGGGTAT
>JAIUYC010000900.1 GCA_020216575.1 Coleofasciculus sp. S288
TCATGTTCCCTACGGCTAGATAATTTTCATAAGAGCAGTAGGAAAGCGATCGCTCAAATTTTCCTAACTCAGGTTAATCAAAGGTATGCTTCTAGTACAAGAAGGCAGGAGGCAGGAGGTAGAAGGCAGGAGGTAGAAGGCAGGAGGTAGAAGGCTTTTATGAAACAAAGCTTGTACAGTAAGCTTTTTAACCTTGTTCAACTGGATACTTATTTCCGCCACGCTGCACTAGTTCAGGCAATATTACTCTAGCCCGGTTCGCTAAAAAGTCTTTCGGTAGAAAGAGCTAATCTATTCTCTTTGCCATAGATCTACTGCCGAAACAATTCTCGTGAAATATTCCGAGTAACAAACGTGCAAGTCGCGACCAACCCCTACTCTTAAAATGCAAACTATAGAAGCGCTTGCTTACCTACTTTTCAAATGACAAATTTTAGATACAGATGGAAAAATGGCTCTCCGCCAAGCCGAGATCAAGCAGCACGGAGCGATTCTCTACTAGATGCAAGTCAGTTCGACAGTGAGAAAGACCAGAAACTAGCAGAGCAAGAAGCAAGAAAATATTTGAACGTACCGACGCAAACTCAAGACGCTGACCTCTCTATCTTGCCTCAAGCTGCTCCTCCTGACGAAAACAATCTCCTTTAGGAACTTGATGAGCAAGAGAATGCCATTGCTTTAGTTAGGGACTCGCGGTTTAATGATGTACCAATCAGTTTTTGGATTTTCTGTTGATGTAGATGGTCTAGCTGGTATTTTATTTTGACGGGAATCCCTTAGCGGTTTCTCACCAAATCTGCGACCGCCCTGACTAATGCTTCTGGTTCTACAGGTTTCGCCACATGCCGTTGAAATCCAGCATGAAGAGCTTGTTGTTGGTCATACTCTCCGGCATAGGCAGTGAGCGCGATCGCACTTACCAGTCCGCCTTGTTCGGGCGATCTGCTGCGAATTTGCTGCATCTGCATATAGCCGTCTATCTCTGGCATGCCAATGTCACCAATGAAGATATCCGGCGGTTGGCGATCGAACACCCTCAGCGCTTCAGCCGCAGTTGCAGCAACTATCACTTGCGCTCCCTGCTGTTCTAAAATGACCTGCGTCAACTCCCGCATATCCTCATCGTCATCAACTACTAAAATTCTCAGTTGGCTTAAATCAATGAATTGAGCGGTGGTTAAATTTTCCTTCGCTAACTCTGTCGCTTCGCTCATCAAAGGCAATCTAACGATGAAGGTAGCGCCCTGTCCTTCTCCTAAGCTCTCTGCGTGAACGGTTCCTCCATGCAGTTCAGTCAAATGACGAACGATCGCTAAACCTAAGCCCAATCCACCAAATTTGCGAGTGGTTTTGCCATCTTCTTGACGGAAGTAGTCAAACACATAGGGTAAAAAATCTGGACTGATGCCCTTTCCAGTATCTTTGACTTGAATTTGAGCATACTTGGTCATTTGTCCTTGGTTATTTGTCCTGAGTGCATCACTGCCTTCAACAGACGAATGACGATTGACCAATGACAAACTCACTTCAACCCGTCCTCCATCCGGTGTAAATTTAACGGCATTGGAGAGTAGATTCCAGACAATTTGTTGGAGTCGTGCAGCATCACCGGAAACCTCTGGATTCTCGCGGGATAGAACAGTTTGGATTTGAATCTGTTTGGCTTGTGCTGCTAGTCGCACGGTTTCCAGGGCTGATTCAACGACTGTAACCAGATTGACGGGGCAAACGTTTAATACCATTTTGCCTCGTAAAATTCGAGACACATCTAATAAATCTTCAATCAGTTGAGCTTGCAGTTTGGCATTGCGCTCAATCGTTTGTAGGGCACGCTTTGTTCCTTGTGCATCAAATTGGCGTGTTTGCAGGAGTTTTGCCCAACCCAAAATCGGATTGAGGGGCGATCGCAATTCATGGGAAAGTACCGCCAGAAATTCATCTTTGATGCGGTTGGCTCGTTCGGCGGCTTCCCGTGCGACTTGCTCTCGCTGGAGGAGTTGTTCTCGTTGGGCTGCGGCTTGTTTTTGCTCGGTAATATCCAACACTGTACCAATGAAGCGCAGGGGTTTTCCGGCTGCATCGAAGTAGGCCTGACCTTTCGCCCTAATCCAGCGTTCAACGTTATCCTGGATGCCGATCGTCCGATACTCTGTGTCATACACTCCACCCGATGCTGGGTTAAGCGACACTTGCACCACGTCCTGAAGTCGATCGCGATCATCAGGATGTAAACCTTCAAAAAAGACCTCAATACTACTCTCGGCATCCGGTGGCAGCCCAAACATCGCTTTGCAGCCGATATCCCATTTCAACTCTCCCGTAACGAGATTCCAATCCCAGGTTCCTAGTTGGGCAGAGGCGATTGCCATCCGCAACCGAGCTTCGTTCTCGCGCAGAGCTTCCTCTACCTGCTTGCGTTGCGTAGCTTGCCGATGGGCATCGCTGACATCCAGCACAACTGCCACAGCGGACTGAGGGTTGCCAGACTTATCTCGAACAACGGACACGCTGTTGTTGACCCAAACCTCAGAGCCGTCCTTGCGGAGATACCGCTTCTCTATCACGAATTCGCGTCCTTCTGTGACCATCCGTTGGAAAAGCTCGGTGTTACGGGGTATATCGTCGGGATGCGTAATATCCTGCATCCGCTTTTGCAACAACTCTTCCATTGAGTAGCCCACAATGTTGCAATACCGCTGGTTGACCAGGATGAACTGACCCGTTAGATCGGTTTGGGCAATACCTGCGGTGGCTTGATTCACAATTGCTCGGAAGCGAGCTTCACTTTCACGCAAGTCGAACTCGGTTCGCTTCAGTTCTGAAACATCAATAGCGGCACAGGTGATGCCGACAATGGCGCTACTGTTATCTCGTAAGGGTTCTACGGTTAAGTCGTAGTAGTAGCTTGTTTCATTTCTTGTAATTTTGATCTCTTGACGAACACCGATTCCAGTTTCGAGAACCCGTTGTTTAATCGCGGTGAGTGGCTCTGCATCTTCGGGTGGCAGGTAATCGCGATCGTGCTTGCCCAGCATCTCATGTAGGTTATACAAAACTGGATTGTAAATCCAGGTGTATTTTAATTCGCAATCTTGGTTAAATACGGTAATTGGTGCATTTTGCAGTGCCACTCGCAACCGTTCTTCACTCTGGCGTAAGGCTTCTTCGATTTGTTT
>JAIUYC010000901.1 GCA_020216575.1 Coleofasciculus sp. S288
CAATCTAAGCTGGTTCAGCGTTTTAGCGCTCACGCCCTCAGAAGAAGTTTTTTTTGTGTTCGACCTCCTTATGTAGTGCAGCCTGCTTCCTCAAATGCTAAAGTTACAACGGTCAGCAGGTTAAAAGTGAGTGCCTCCTTTAGCCAAAAAACAGTAATTCCACAGAATGCGATTAGAGTATCAAGCAGCAGCATCTAGTTAGAGGGTACTGGAAAATTTCATGACTTCTCCAATCAAACGACGTGCCCTGATAACTGGGGCGAGCAGTGGTATTGGCAAAGCAACTGCTTTGATCTTTGCTAAGGCGGGGATTGATGTTGCTTTAGTCAGCCGGTCCCAGAGCAAGCTAGAGGAAGTTGCTACGGCAGCCCGTGAGGCTGGTGTGAACGCTAAGGCTTATGTTTTAGATCTGGCGAAGCTCGAACAGGTCAAAACTGGAATCGGTGCGATCGCGGCTGATTTCGCTCCCATTGATATTCTGGTCAATAATGCGGGTATCGGTTACACTCGCCCTCTCAGCGAGACAGCTTTATCAGACTGGCAGTACGTAATTGATCTCAATCTAACCAGTGTATTTCAGTGCATTCTAGGTATTCTACCAGCAATGCGCGATCGACAGCGAGGAACAATCATCAACGTGGCATCTATCGCCGGTCAACAACCCTTTCCTGATTGGGGAGCCTACAGCGTTAGCAAAGCTGGACTCATTGCATTGTCAAAAACTCTGGCAATCGAGGAACGCAGTTATGGCATTCGTGTTGCTACCATCTGTCCTGGTGCCGTCAATACTCCTTTATGGGACGCGGACACCGTTCAAGTCGATTTGAATCGGTCAGCTATGTTAACCCCAGAAATTGTCGCCCAGTCAATTCTGCATGCTGCTGTGCTGCCAGAACAAGCCTTTATCGAATCAATGACTTTAATGCCCAGTGCTGGAGCTCTTTAAAGTCACTCTATGCTCATTGAGTTGCGGATTGAAGCGTTGGAACGTTAGAAAGTCAAAAAGTTGAGAAGTTACACCTTTAAACGTTCAAGCGTTCAAAGCTTCACCCCTTCATGTGACAACAAATCCCCAAAATACGCTGATTCTTGTCAACAATTTCACTTAGGTTAATTATGACTATTGCGTCTTCTAATGGCTCCAATCGTTCTGACTCTGCTTTAACTCCCAACAGCACATCCCTCGCCAACCACGTCGAGACACGCCCTGACCGCAACACGATTCACAACGGTCGGCAAGCTCAGTTGCACCCCCCCTCGGAAGAACTGAACGAGGAAATGATGGACGCTGTACGGACACTTCTGTTGGGCGTTGGTGAAGATCCAGAACGGGAGGGACTGCTCAAGACGCCCAAGCGGGTGGCAGAGGCGCTACGATTCCTGACGAGTGGTTACAATCAGTCCTTGGAAGAACTGGTCAATGGGGCGATTTTTGATGAGGGTCACAATGAAATGGTTCTCGTCCGGGATATCAATTTCTTTAGCCTTTGCGAACACCACATGCTGCCATTTATGGGCAGAGCCCATGTTGCCTATATCCCCAACCAAAAAGTTGTAGGCTTGAGCAAGCTAGCTCGTGTGGTTGAGATGTATGCACGGCGGCTGCAAGTACAGGAACGCCTAACCCGCCAGATTGCCGAAGCGATTCAAACCATTCTAGAACCACAAGGGGTCGCTGTTGTAATGGAAGCTACCCATATGTGCATGGTAATGCGAGGGGTTCAAAAACCCGGTTCCTGGACAGTTACCAGTGCGATGGTCGGTGCTTTTCAGGAAGACCAAAGAACTCGTGAGGAGTTTCTCAACCTAATCCGCCACCAACCAAGTTTCCTGTAGTCTTTAACTGTTAAATCTCTTTTGTTACTTTAGGGCGTAGAGCCTGGGCATTAGCTCTCGCGAAGCGTTAGCCTAGCATTCTGGAATAAGACTTCTACGCTTCATGCCAGATTTAACGCAAGAATGCTTTGCCCCTACGAAAATCGTGATTCTTGCCCGGAAATAACAAAAGAGCGGTTAAATGAGTGACTAAGCCCCTTCGGAATCGGTAGTAGCTGGTAGGAGAAGATAAGAAGCATCTATTGAACTATCTGGAAAATCGCTGTAAGCTTCTATCTCAGTATTTAAGTTAAGCTGTCACCCGAACAAGTCACTCACTTGGGTGAGTCGTTCTCCTCTGTCTGAGGATATATTGACAAATAGAAACTTTTCTTACCCAACCAGGGTAGTAGATATGCTAGTTTACTCATTGATTGCCTTAGCGATCGCCTTTCTTGCAATCTGCATCAACAGCAATGCCACCGATGAAATCGTACAAGTGGCAGCAACCATAACAGCCGGACTCTGCCTGTTTTTGAGCCTCGTTTTTGCACCTTGGCTTGTTAAAGTGGTAATTTTGATGACTCTGTGGGCTGTCACCAAGAAACATGCCAATAGCTGGATTCCAAGAACGTTTTAGTGGCACAGCGCCTTGATTGATGGAGACTACAGAGGATAGGCATTAGGTATAGCAGTCGCCAAGGCGACTCTTGACTCTCACCAAATACTGAAACTTTGACCAGTGAATCTTGTCCCTTCTGCTTTCTGCCCGATTGGTGAGCCTGTCGAACCACTGCCCTCTACCTTTTGCTATATCCGGTTGAAGATGCCTCACCTGCAACTTAGCCCTTAATACCGACCCCCTATACTAAAACCAAGGGTCGCCAATCGCCGATACTTCTGAGACATGTCGCCGAGCTTGCCGTTGTTGAATTCGCTCGAAGCTACCCGTAGGGATTGAGGCAATCAGCTGGCGTGTATAATCCTTTTCTGGTTCGCGGTAGATGCTCTCAGCAGAACCTATTTCTTCGATTTTGCCTCGGTTCATGACCATAATGCGATCACTCATGAATTTCACCACGCTTAAGTCATGGGAAATGAAGATGTAGGTCAAGCCGAACTCACCCTGCAACTCTTTAAGAAGATTGAGTACCTGTGCCTGCACGGAAACGTCGAGAGCCGAGACAGATTCATCGCAGATAATAAATTTGGGATTGAGCGCTAAGGCTCTGGCGATACAAACACGCTGGCGCTGGCCTCCAGAAAACTCATGGGGATAGCGGTTCATCCAGTCAGCATTTAAGCCAACACGCTCTAAGAGATAGGCCGCGCGATCGCGGCGTCGTTTCTT
>JAIUYC010000902.1 GCA_020216575.1 Coleofasciculus sp. S288
AATAGCAAAAATCTTTGGATCTGGCTTGGCAACTCCCGCTTCAGTCGAAATGGTGACAGACGTGAAGAATTCCTCGAGTTTCAGCGCTTTCAAGACTAAGTAAAGGCGGGAATCAAAATTAGACAATACACCTAGCTGAATCCCAATTCGCCGCCACTGTTCAAGGGATGGGAGGACATCAGGATAGACAAACCACGGTTGAGCCGTTGCAAAGTGGTTGTAGAGTTCGTCAAAAAACTCGGTAAAGTCGGCAAACTGGTTTAGAACACCAGCTTGTTGAAACGTGCGTAAGGCAATCACCCGCCACCACTCGAATTCACACTCCGGAATTTCTTCCGGCTCCGCTCCTGGAAAAACTGGTGGCTCGGAAGCGGCAAAGGCTTGAGAAAACGCTTGATTTAAGGTTTCAGCTGGGACTTGAACCCCAAACTGGCGAGCGCTCGCGCTATATACGTGACCCACGCTTCCTCGGACACCAAATAGTGTACCGACGGCATCGAGCAAAATGACTTTGGGTTGTTGCATGGTCATTGGTCACTGGTCATTGGTCATTGGTCATTGACAGACAACAACTAAACACCTCTATTGATGTCCTCTCCTGATAGGCGCTAGAAGCTATATTGGAATGTCTCCCTTTTTAACAAAATGGGATTACCTATTGACGTAGTTTCGTTGAATATTGTCAACCTTTCCAGTAGGAATTCGACGATATTTCGCCTGTACCCACATATGAATAGCGTAAGCTACAAGACCAAGCGCCACAATCCCCAAAAGCCAAGGGCCGTAAGGCTGTTGTGCTAAGGTTTGTAATGCCCCGTCCAGTCCTCGCGCTTCATTAGCATCGGACTGAATTGCTGCCTGGATCAAGAAGAAACCAATCATAGTAAAAACAATACCCCGTGCTGCTAGACTGAATCTACCAATGCGGGTCGCCCAGGTTTCTTCATTAGCACTCATCTCTCTTAACTTCAGCGTCTTACGGAATTTCGCTTTGTAGGCTTCGTAAAATTGGTAGAAGCCGTAACCGATAATAAATGAGCCGACAAGACCAACCAACCATTGACCAAAGGGCTGTGACAGCAGGCGTGCAGTCCAATCTTGGGTTGAATTGCCACCATCGCCACCGCCTGAACCCGTGATCAGCCGAATTGCTTCGATTGCTAAACCTGCATAAAGCAAGCCGCTAATAACAGAACCAGCTCGCTTAGCCCAACCTTCAGCATCATCACCTTTGTGTTCGGGGTCTAGAAACGCTTGCACAAAACGCCAAAGCACATAGCCAATCAGACCAATTGCCAGCAACACTAATAAAAACTTCCCAAATGGCTGTACAGCGATTGTATGAACAGCACCTTGTGCATCTGTTGTTCGACCACCTGTGCCGAACGCCGCTTGCACCGCCAGTACTCCGACAATCGCATACACAATACCCTTGGCTATGTATCCAAGCCGCGCCAGCCTTTCTACCCACATGATTTCCTCCTTAGAAGCACCACAGCAACATACGAGTTACTCGGACTAGAAAGGGAGCAACTGTCTGGTTGCCTGCTCTGCTTCACGTTTTATATTACAACTGAAGACTAGCCCTACCTAAGAAAAACTACATCTATCGCAATACTTAAGTTTATTGGTCATGCTGTGAATTGAGGCAAATTTAAGTAATCGCACAACCAACGCCAATTACCCCTATCCTGATAAACAGATAGCTGGAGGCAGATTTAATAGAATTGCTTGACCATAAAACTATAATAATTTTGGCTTTTCCTAAAATTTTAGTTATTTGATTTCCTAAACCGGAGAAGATCAGCGGCGGCAGATAATCTCTGCATCACCACCGACCATCTTTGTTCGTTCCGTCCGCTGCACCACTATGTTAGATCTTAAATCAGTAACCAGTGAACAGTGACCAGTTATCAGGTACAAGATGGGGATTTAGACCCCAAGTGAAACCTACCATCAAAGATGGGAGCCGTTACTACTCAGGGACTAACTGATAACTGATAACTGAAAGGTGAACTACGTGAACATCCACAAACTGATGACAGCTCGAGAACATGGCTTAAACAACAGGCCAGGCTGCCAGAGCTAAACGACCAATATCATTAACTGACAAGCCATCCAAACGCAGGTTCTCAAATTCTCCGGCTCTAGGAGAGAGTACCACTTTCAGGCTGCTGATTTTTCCCTCTTCATTAAAAGTGAATGTGTGGCTTCCAGACACTTGGAATCCTCTCGAATCCTCTGTACCAACCACAGTTCGCCAACTCGCAACAGCTTTTCTGTCAGACACTTTCGTGCGACTGACTTCTGTATTCACGATTCCCAGTGCAGTCTCTTTCGAGAACTCTGCTTTTTCTGGCGAACATTCCAATTTCAAGGGCATACCAGTGGCTTTCACCCTATTTTTATAAAGGGTGTGGATTGCGTTGATGCCGTGGTAGGTTCCCGTTACAGGCGGCGAACCAGCAAATTCAAAGACACCATCTTCATCCCATAGCTCCAAAAGCTTTTCCACAGCCTCTTCCTGTCCAGCACGTAATTCCTTAATTAAGGAGAAGTAGGTTCGGATTGTTTCCTCATGGTTTCCTTTCCGTCCCCGCTCAAGTTCTGTCCTGTCGCTAAACATAGCAAATTGCCTCCTTAGTTTCTAAGTTGGAATTGATTTCAGCCTTAGCATCAGGCATTAACCAACAACGTGGATCTGATTCCAGATAGTCTCCAGTTTTGGCATAAGCAACCGCTCGACAACCACCGCATCGCTCTCTCAAATTGCATTCTGAACAATGTCCCCGTAAATTGTCTCGATTTTGTAATGCTTGGATAACTGGGGATGTCTGCCAAATCTCAAGAAACCGCTTTTCGCGGATATTACCCAAGGGAATCGGTAGTAAAACACAGGGAAAGACATATCCATTCGCAGATACAGCCCCTTGACCTATTCCCGCTTGGCAACCGATAAAACCAGGCATATTTTTGATCTCAGCATCGACCAAGATTTGCTGAGCTAGATGGCTGACAATTTCTAATTTTCCTTTGTAAAGTTCCTTCAGTTTTCCACACAGGAGAATGACCGCTCTCCATTCTTTGGGAGAGAGATCTAATGCCTCACTCCCTCGTCCGGTTGGAACAAAACGTGAGTAATTGAGTCGGCTAACTCCCAGCCTA
>JAIUYC010000903.1 GCA_020216575.1 Coleofasciculus sp. S288
TAGGGGGATTAGCAAAAAATCGTAAGGTGATAACGGAAATATCGGTAAATAAACTCCAAGAGATCTTCTAGACTTTCTCTAGCTCAGATACAGTCCAGCTTCTTGTTTGACTTCTTCGATGATTTTCTGCCGCAATTCCCAAGGCAAAAGGACTTCTCCATTAGGTCGCCAAGCTCGCAGGCGCATTTTCACATTGGTATCATCATCTCGATAGCGAACGCAGTAGTAGGCATCAGAGCGATCGCGAGATTGGAGAACTGTTAATAATGCCTGCTGATGGTCTTGCTTAGGAGTGTGCTGTCGAATCAGTTGCTCGGCTTGCTGATAGCTCACGGGTTTAAAGGTATCGTGGCGGAAGGTACCTTGAACGTAGCGATCGTGAAACGTTCGTTCAAATCGCAACACCATCAATTTAGAGGGTTCGTAAAAATCAAAGCCCCAAGATTGCTCCATTTGTTCTTGAATATAGTCAGGTTTGGGGAGGTTGTGTGGGTAGCGATCGAGGAGCAGTTTAGGAATATCTTCGTCCGTCCAGTCCAAGGGATACATTTGTTGTATACGATCTAGGCGGTAGTTATACCACTCGCCTTTCCGGGTTGGTGTTTGACCGAAGGCACATAGGTAAATCGCTCGTCGCACGTAGTAAACGCAAACGGGGTAAACGATACATTTGAGCGCTGCCCCTTCTCTTGCACTGTTATACGTTATCCGAATTGGTGGAGTGGGAGTTTGCACCCACAATTGTTTTAACGTTTCGTGCCAGTCTTCTACTCGTTCTTGGTTTGTTTTGTGAATGATATAATCCACCTCGAAGAAGAATCGCCTCTCACCTCCGATTGGTTCTCTGAAGCTCTGGGCAATGTCTGCTAGGTCGAGATTGAGAAGGGCTAAGCCATAGGGATCGCAGGGGTACGGCACTGCCGTGTCCTTACTTGTCGTAGCATTGCCAAGTACGGGACTGGTGGGCCAATTGGTTACCCGCACATAGTCATGTCCATCACGCTTGAGCCATCCAAGTTTTGTGAGAATTTGCAAGTCAGCTTGGAGGGAGCGGCGAGTTACGGCAAATAGCCGTTGCTCTAGGAGTTCATCCAGTTTAGCGGGAATGGCGTCATGAGAAGAGAGCGATCGCAGCCACTCTGACTTTGGGACTCCAATTTGCGGGTCGAAAATCCAGTCAGCGGTTGTTTTAGCGCAGGCACAGGCGGAGTCGTGGAGAGGGGGAACAGTTTCTCCTTGAGGGTGAGTCGAGCTAAAAAAGGCATGTCGCCACTCGGCAAAGGTGAAAGAGTTGCCCAATTTTAGGCGATGGTTGTCATCGCCGTAGAGGGTGATGAGTAATGCCCATAAACGAATTGCTCGCGGCAGGTTTTGTTTGAGGGAACCGCGTGCTAGGCGTTGGAGGAGTTCGATGTGAGGGCGGTTGATAAAAACTGGCTCGGACATGGAATATAACGGTTTTCAATGGTCTGAGGTAGGGGGTAGGAGCACGGCAGTGTTCATTGCTGTCAATTTAACCCTGGCGATTGGAAAAGGACGCTAACGCGTCCCGCTACGCTATCGCGGCTATAAAACCCAAGTTCGCCTACGCGGACTAACGGAAAATCCAGGGTTCTTAAACCCGCGCAGGCGGGTTTTGTTTGTGTAGCTGCGGTTTTAACCGCCCAATTAACTACAATCGGTGTTACTCCACTCGCCTGAAAACCGCTCTAATTCTCTGCTCTCTCCCAGTATCCTTCACTCTGGAAGAGGCTACTTCCAGGGAGGGTGTTAGAGTAGCGTCGTCAAGGATAGAACAGAGGCGTTTATGAATCCAATTCAACTTGAGGTGACTCCCCATCAAAGCCTAGAGGGCGTGCCTTATCAACATCTGCATTTTCAGATTACAACGGATGACGGCGTAATTGCTCCGGCAGATATTAAGGGACTGAAGCTGCCAGAAGGAATTCAGTATAACCAAGGGATTGTGATTGAGGGCAAAGGCCCCATTTGGCTGTACGGTTACCTCGTTCACGAATGCCATCCTGCTGCCTGGGTGGGATGTTACGACCCTCGGTTGGGCGCTGTGGTGGTTTCGACGCATACTCACGAGGTATCAGTGAGTCAGGTTTTAAAGCTGGAATTGCCTGCATCAATGGGGAATAAAGGTTGATAACTGGGAGTAGGCAGGTGAGTTCTGAAGAGTCTGCAAAACGTGATTGTGATGTCGAGTTACAAGTCATTGCCTTGCGAGGGAGAACTTGTGATTACCAAGCATTAGCCATCAACTTACTCAAGCCTGAGATTTGCCCGAAGGCAATGTGTGAGCTAGAAATGCCTGCTGAAATCGATTGGCAGCAAGGAGTGGTTTTATACGGTCAGGCATCGGCTTGGCTTTACGGCCATATCGTTGCTCGTTGTCAGCATGCGCCTTGGGTTGGGTGCTTCGACATCCGTTCCCATGCCGCTATTCTGGTTAAAAGTAATGTTCCTGAGTGGCAACCTGGGGATACTATCCCTATAATTCCTAACAGAGTTCCGGGTGCTGCCATTTTAATTGGAGGGCCACCGGAGAGCGGGAAAAGCGTGTTGTCTCATGCGCTGCGAGTGGGTGTGTTGACCAAGAGGGCAGATGTTCAGGTTTACTTGCATCGAGCGAATTGGGATGGTGAGGGGAATCATACTTACGAAACGTCAGACCCCAAATTAGTAGCCAGGTTGAGGAAGGAAAATAATTTCAAGCTGCATCACCACCCGAATAAAGATGTGTTGATTGGGAGGTATTTTGAGTATCATGCCAAAGCAACGGAGAATATCCGAAAAGTGGTGGATTTGGCACTGGTTGATGTGGGTGGCGTTCCTGAACCAGTAAAAACTCCTGTAGTGGAGAAGTGCTCTCACTATATTGTTATTAGCAGATATCCGGATCGGGTGCAGGAATGGCACGATCTGTGTGGGGAGAAGTTGAAGCCACTAGCTGTGATTCACAGCGTCAAGGAGGAACGGCTGGAGGTGTTGCAAACTGAGCCGTTTCTGGAAATTGTAGCGGGGCCGTGGCAGCGGGGGGAGTTTCAACCTGTGCCGGATGTGTTGCTGCAAGAGGTGCTGAAGTTACTGCTTTAGTTGTTGTTACCAACGCTGAAGCTGTTGTTACTAACGTTGAAGCTGTTGCTACTTCC
>JAIUYC010000904.1 GCA_020216575.1 Coleofasciculus sp. S288
CGAAGAGGTGGATAATGGGCTTCATCCGTCTCGTGCAGGCTTATTGTTAAAAATGCTAAGAGAAATTGGTGAAAAGAGAAAAATTGATATATTGGTGACAACTTATAATCCAGCTTTACTCGATGCATTAGACCCAGTCGGATATGAGGAAGGTTCTGATTATACGAACCAACTCTCCGAGTTCCACGTCCTAAACGTAGAAGCGGATAGCGATCGCTGATTGGTTATAGGTGCATATATGGTGACAAAATTATTACTGCGATCGCTCGGCGTTATTTTCCTAGTACAACTCAGTGCTGCTCAAGCCCAAGAGCCGCAACTTACACCCTCGACTCCCACTCATCCTTGTTCAGTTAACCAGACTCCCTACACTGAAGCAGATGTAACCAATGCTCAGGCTAACCTGGAACTGTGGCGCAACATACTGAGACGAATGCAAAACCTAGCTGAAGCCGGAGTCATTTCGCGTTCTCAGTTGGATGAAGCAGTGTATCAGGAACGCCTCGCCAGAATCAGACTGGAACTGGTACAAAATACTTCATCCCCAAGGGCGCGAATAACTGAAGCTGAGGCCAAGGCTCAACTGAGTCAGGCACAGGCTGAACTAGAACTGCGCCGTCGCGAAGTTCAACGCTTGCAAGTGTTAGCCAATGAAGGAGCCATTTCGCGATCGCAACTGTTGAACGCTGTCCGAGAGGAACAACGAGCTAGAGCAAATTTGGCACGAACTCAAGCTTGTCTGAGACGGCTTAGGCCGTGAGAGCGAGCGCCTACTCACTCTTCATCAACTCTTTATAAATAGGGGGTGACACCCCTCACCCCTAAACGCAATAATAAGACTAGTAGATGCACCCTGATGATCGAGAGAGCCACTTAGGCGGCTCTCTTTTTTTTTGTTTTACAAATACTAGGGAGGGGAGAACAGTGCGATCGCTCTCACTCTCCCTCCAAAATTCCCAGCAGGATTCTGACTAAGGTATCTAAATCATCAGGTACTTTAAACAAGTTGATATCTTGAGTAATCAGTTGAGGGTTGCGCTCAAGCTTACCAAACCGCCAGACATCACCCATCGTCACTGCCCCGTAAAACACATTTTGCTCCTCGATATGCGATAGAGCAATTAACTCTACAGCTAGTTGGGTAAATCCTCTAGTGAGGTCATCATTTTTGGCTTCAATAACTACCAAATTATTTCTTGAGCGCAAAAGATAATCAAGATTACCCTTGAGCCAGTTATTGACGGTTAAAGGATATTCGATCCGCATTTGGCATTGGCAATAACAAATCACCTCCAACATAATTGGAGATACTAGCGTTTCTCTTCTGGCCGTTTCATTACTGAGACTGATAAAAGGCAAGACAGTTCTTATTTTTTGCTTGAGTTCTGGCAGTCGGTCTAGCTGCTTAGTTGTTTTAGGTAAAGATAGCTCGGCTCTTTGGAGTGCATAGTCGAACTCAGCTAAAATGTCATCAGCTTCATAGGGTAACTCGAAGTAAGAACGAAAGGTGTAGGACTGGTCTTCTTTAAGGATTTTGATTTTAGCCATAGCGCGTTCATCGTTGCTCCTATTATCAGGAGGTGAGTCTCCTCGATTTAGGATGGAGAATTTACGATCAATTGTAGATTTGTTCCTCGATTCTACTGAGTGCCAACCTCCCTACAAGACGGGAGGAGACGGTGAGGGTGCGATCGCGTTGGGGAAAGAGGATACTGAGCAGCAGTCGGGCCACCTGTAAGATTTGAATTCACGAGAGCGGGAAATAATGACTACAATTGTTATCTTACGCGAGTTGATTGGCTCGGTAATACCCTTGTACTAGTCGCTCCTTTGCCCAATCTTTTCAATTTTGCACGCTTTTGCGGAGATGCCTGAGAAGCATTGAAGTATGAACTTAAAACACGTCTCCCTTAGCGGATGTCATGCGCCAGTTAATTGCCCAAGCCTTCACCGCTTTCACTCATCTGCTCTATAAACGGACTATTTTGATTCTGACGCTCCTGTTTTGTGTTGGCTTGGTGGCAGCTTTGTGGAACATGTCGCATCTCTCGATGAGCTTGATTGAATCACAAGCCCTCCAGAATGCAGCCCTGTATACCCAAGCGATCAAGGAAGCACGCACGCTCTACAGCTCTGAGGCAGTTGCTCGTCTAGACGAAAGTCAGGGAGTTATCGTTACCCACGACTACACAACCAAACAGGGAGCCATCCCCCTACCCGCTACCTACTTAATAGAACTGGGTCAGCACCTCAGTAAAAAAAATCCTGGGATGTCAATCCGAGTATACAGTGACTACCCCTTTCCCTGGCGGCGCAAGGAAGGTGGACCTAGAGACAATTTTGAGCGGGAAGCACTCCGCAAGTTGAAGGAAAATCCCGCTCGCCCATTTTTTAGCTTTGAGACGTTCCAAGGGCGTCCCTCATTACGATACGCGCAGGCGGACATTCTAAAACCGAGTTGCGTGAGTTGTCACAACGCTCACCCTGATAGTCCTAAAAGGGATTGGAAAGTGGGGGATGTACGAGGGATTGTGGAGATTACCACTCCCCTGGATAGCTTCACTAAGCAGACTAATAACGGCCTGCGGGGAACGTTTCTCACGTTAGGACTTTTATCGGTATTCGGGGTGTTCGGGCTGACTCTGATTATCGGCAGGCTGCGTCAAACGTCAAAAGAGCTAGAGAGGCGTGTCATTGAACGCACGGCTGACTTACAGGAGGCAAATTTAGAACTGGAAAAGGAAATTGTTGAGCGCAAACAGGCAGAAGAAGCACTGCGTATGGAACAGGAAAAATCAGAGCGCCTGTTGCTTAATATTCTGCCTGAACCGATCGCAGAACAGTTGAAAGAAGGACACAGCAATATTGCCAATGGCTTTGCTGACGCGACAATTCTGTTTGCCGACATCGTTGGATTTACTCAACTCTCGGAACGAATTTCTCCTACACAACTGGTTAGCTTACTCAACGAGATTTTTTCAGCATTCGATCGCCTAACTGAACAGCACGATTTGGAGAAGATCAAGACAATTGGAGACGCCTATATGGTAGTGGGTGGCATCCCCGAACTCCGCAATGACCATGCAGAGGCGATCGCTGAAATGGCTCTGGATATGCAACAGGAAGTCGCTCAATTCAATGCCAAGCATCATGCA
>JAIUYC010000905.1 GCA_020216575.1 Coleofasciculus sp. S288
GAGGAACCAGAGGCAATGAACTTCGTCCGCAAGCACGCCCTGCAACAGGCCAAGGAAATGGGCATCGAACTGCGGCAGGCCGCAACGCGAGTCTTCTCCAATGCATCGGGATCTTACTCCTCCAACATCAACCTGGCGGTGGAGAACGGCACCTGGGAAGATGAGTCGGAATTACAGGATATGTACCTGTCCCGTAAGTCCTTTGCTTTCTCCTCGGATAACCCCGGCATGATGGAGCAGAGTCGCGACCTGTTCGAGTCTGCCCTGAAGACGGCAGAAGTCACCTTCCAGAACCTGGACTCCTCGGAGATCTCCCTCACGGATGTCTCCCACTACTACGACTCCGACCCCACCAAAATTGTGGGACGGTTGCGGGGTGATGGCAAGCTGCCCGCCTCTTACATGGCCGACACCACGACAGCGAATGCTCAAATCCGCACCCTGTCGGAAACTGTTCGCCTGGATGCCCGCACCAAGCTCCTGAATCCCAAATGGTATGAGGGAATGCTGTCTCACGGCTATGAAGGGGTGCGAGAACTGTCGAAGCGGTTGGTGAACACGATGGGCTGGTCAGCCACGGCCAACGCGGTGGATAACTGGGTCTATGAGGACACCAACACCACGTTTTTTAAGGACGATGAAATGTGCCAGCGGTTGATGAACCTCAACCCCAACTCCTTCCGTAAGATGGTGACTACCCTGCTGGAAGCCAACGGTCGTGGCTACTGGGAAACCAACGAGGAAAACCTGGAACGCCTGCGCCAGTTGTACCAGGAGGTGGAAGACCGGATTGAAGGAATTGAGTAATCACTTCCTTGCATTCGCTTAAACAACGGGTCGGGAATGCTATAAACACATCCCCGACCTCATTTTGTAATTCTGTTGCGTGCATACATATCCACTGATCGCCACAATTGCCCGATACTAAGCTTTGAAGTGTAGGTTCGCTTGGATTGTAATTGAGTTAAAAGCTGTTATGAAAGTACTGCTCCTCTATCCTCAATTTCCCCAGTCCTTTTGGTCTTACGATCGCTTCATGAAAATTGCTGGACTAAAGGCAGTAATTCCACCTCTGGGGATTATTACAGTTGCCGCTTTGCTACCCCAAGACTGGGAGATTCGATTTCACGATCGCAATGTCACTTGTGAAACCGAAGCGGATTGGGCGTGGTGCGATCTGGTGATACTTTCCGCCATGATTGTGCAGAAGTCAGATTTCCATAAATTGATTCAGAAAGCCATCCAGTTAGGTAAAAAAGTAGCTGTGGGTGGTCCCTATCCTACGTCTGTTCCGCAAGATGCTTTGGATGCAGGTGCCCATTTCCTGATTTTGGATGAAGGGGAGATGACGGTTCCCCAGTTCCTCAAAGCTCTTGAGCAGGGTGAAACCCAAGGGATCTTCCGCTCTTTAGAAAAACCGGACGTGACCCAAAGCCCAATGCCACGCTTTGACTTGCTACAACAGGATGCCTATTTGATGATGGCAATTCAATTTTCGCGTGGCTGTCCTTTTAATTGCGAATTTTGTGACATTATTTCTCTCTATGGCCGCAAACCCCGCACCAAGGAACCTGAGCAAGCTCTGGCTGAGTTGCAAACCCTCTATGAGTTGGGTTGGCGCGGCTCACTTTTCATTGTGGATGACAACTTTATTGGCAATCAGCGGAATGTTAAACGCTTTTTGCGAGAACTAATTCCCTGGATGCAACAACGTAATTATCCATTTACCTTTATCACCGAAGCGTCTGTTAACCTCGCAGAGGATGATGAGTTGCTTCAGTTGATGGGTGAAGCAGGGTTTTATGCCGTTTTCCTCGGTATTGAAACGCCGGATCAAGATAGCTTACAGGTTACCCGTAAGCTGCAAAACACCCGTAATCCTCTGGTGGAAGCCTGCGACAAGATTAACGAGGCCGGTCTGTTGATCTATGCTGGATTTATTCTGGGTTTTGATGGAGAACGATCGGGAGCGGGCGATCGCATTCAAGCCTTTGTCGAACAAACTAGCATTCCTCAACCTATGTTGGGGATTCTCCAAGCTCTACCCAACACTGCGCTTTGGGAACGGTTGAAAAAAGAGCAGCGCTTAATCGGGGACAACAGCCATCCCACAGGTGATCAGAATACCTTGATGAACTTTATTCCGACTCGTCCCATTGCAGACATTGCCAAAGAGTATGTCGCAGGTTTTTGGACGTTGTACGAGCCTCAAAACTATCTCAGACGCTGTTTACAGCAGTGCCTCAAGATTCGTTCCTTGAAAAACCAAAAGCAGCCCATGCAATTTTCCTTAAGCAAAGGGATGTGGTTTATCGCTCAACTCATTTGGCATCAAGGCATTCGCCGTCCTGAAATACGGCAACAGTTTTGGCATCAATTCTGGATCATCCTATCCCAAAAGCCCCAGATGCTTACAATGTACCTGGGGTTATGTGCTGCCGGAGAGCATTTTTGGGAATACCGGGTGTTCGCTAGGAAGCGAATCACTCAACAACTTGGCTATGATCCACTTGAACCCTTTGCATCTGAACCAGAACTAACACTGGTATAACACTGATTCCTTAATGCTCCCCGCAAATAGGCTTGACTTAGATTAGCGTCATCCAAATTGGTGTTACTTAAGTTAGCGTCGGTTAGATTGGCTTTCGTCAAATTTGTTTCACTTAAGTTTGCGCCAATCAAAATTGCACCTGTGAGATTGGCATGACTTAAGTTGGTTCTAGTAAGATTCGCCTTTGTTAAATTGGCACCACTGAGATTAACACCAACTAAGCTCAAATTTCTCAAATTTGCTGCCATCAGATTCAGGTTTCTAAAGTCCCTTTGTCCTGCTGCATATCGGCTACAGAATTCGTTGATATTCATAGTTGCAATGCTTTAATGATGGATACGATTCGCACTTGAAAAGTCTGATTGCTGTTAATAGCGAAATTTCTTTCTGCGTTGTTTGTGTTTCGCCAGTGCTTTCCGCTTTTGTTTTTCAATAGGTGTTTCAAAATGACGATGCTTCCTCATATCTGGGAAAATCCCTGCTTTGGAAACTTGCCGCTTAAATCGACGCAACGCCGACTCGATTCCTTCATTCTCACCAAGGATGACTTGGGTCATGTAATCTCCTTATTAGATTAAGCTAAGGCTGGAGCAGAAAAGTT
>JAIUYC010000906.1 GCA_020216575.1 Coleofasciculus sp. S288
AAACCGACTTCCCGGAAGTGACTCATGGTTTTCAAGGCAGACTTCCAGGAACCCTTGCGCCCTCGGAGGCGATCGTGCGTTTCTTCCATACCATCGAAGGAGACGGAAACAGTTTGAATTCCCGCGTCCTTCATCCGTTGTGCCGTTTCCAGGGAAATGCCAAATCCCCCAGTCGTCATGCTGCACACCATCCCCGATTTGGCGATCGCTTCCGCAATTGTCAGCCAATCCGGGCGCATGAAGGCTTCACCCCCAATTAAGGTCACCTCCTTAATTCCAACTTCCGCTAACTGCCGAACTAAATCCAGCGCTTCCTCAGTTGAGAGTTCTTCAGGGCGTGCATTTCCTGCCCTAGAACCACAGTGACTACAGGCAAGATTGCACTTGAGGGTAATCTCCCAAACGGCATAACTGGTTCTGACGTAATTTTCAGGCATCCACTTGCCTCCTTGTCTCTCCTGAGGTTTTTAGAATAAAGCTTTTTGACTTGGCTCTCCCGTATTCTTGGTGATAACGCAAGCTTATAATCTAGCAGCATCCAGGTTTTCAACCTTCGTACTCGATTGTTTTTAGTATCAAAAGCTATATTATGCCCCAGATGTTCGGAAGAGCCCGTTGTTTGAGGTTAAAAATTTCCATGCAGATGATGGGCTAATGCCAAATCCACATAACTGGCATTCTCAACCTTACCTGCAAGGACACTAAAGGGTTGATTCGGTTCTCCCAGGTGATTTAATACCAGCCTTGCACCCGAGAAATCTTGGTTTTGCGTGTATTCATTGACGGTAACAACGGTTTTTAAGTTGGCTTGAGACGATGCTCTCAACCCGTGGTAGGAGTCTTCAAATACTAGACAATCCTGCGGTTCTAAGTTCATCACTCGCAGCACGTACTGATAAACATCCGGGGCTGGCTTTTTTGCGGGTACGATGTCACCGGCGGCAATCACCTCAAACCAAGACGGGCTATCTGAACCAAGGGTATGTTCTAAGAGGGCGGTAACATTGGGGAGGGCGGCTGTTGTTGCGATCGCTAATCGCATCCCTTGTTCTCTCGCCTCTTTCAGCAATCGCTTCACCCCAAGACGCAACGGGATAGCTCCCTCAGCGACCAGATTTTGATAATACTTCGTTTTAGTCCTGTGCAGGTCAGCGATAAACTGATCTAGATCGGCAGGCTGCTTGAAATCAGGTTGGTACTGGTTGAGATAAAAGCGGATGCGTTCCTTGCCACCTGCAACGTCAAGCAATTCACCGTACAGTGACACTGACCAGTCCCAGTCTAACCCCGCATCAGCAAAGGCGCGATTAAAAGCAACCCGGTGGCCATCTCGCTCTGTATCTGCCATCGTCCCATCAACATCAAAAATCAATGCCTGAAGTTTAGTCACAGTCTGCTCCTATAGGTTTGCCAAAATTGACTTCTCATCAATTATTGTTGGCTATGAGCTAGCTTTTTCTGCAACAAAAAAAGGCGGTCGCTTAGGTTGCTTCAAGAAGCGATCGCCTTGTCAACTATTTTTAGTTGTTGATGTCGAGGATTTTTTGAGGATACTGCTCACAATAATGAGTTACTGTTGGCGATCGCATATACCAAACGACAGGAATTGATGTTAAATCAACTTGTTATGGATTATACTAAGCTCCCTAGTGTGTAAGCGCATAGCATTCTACACTTTAATAGCTGTATATTTTCAGGATTTAATGCTATATGGCTTTAAATCGTCGCAATTTCCTGATTTTACTGGGTGCCACCACAGGGGCAACTGCTTTAGGTACTTTACCATCCGCCTGTGCTGCTCAACCTGTTTTAGGAGATAAGCAGAATCAGAGTGAAGAGACATTTAAACTGCCGCCTCTCCCCTATGCCTACAACGCCCTAGAACCCTACATCGACACTGAGACGATGCAGTTTCACCATGACAAGCACCATGCGGCTTATGTCAAGAATTTGAATGATGCCGTGAATAAGTACCCAGAACTGAAACGCCTGAGTGCTGAAGAATTGCTGCGCAACATCAATAATGTGCCAGAAGATATTCGCAATACAGTCCGCAACAATGGCGGCGGACATGTGAACCACAGTATGTTCTGGGAAATTATGACTCCTGATGGAGGGGGTGAACCAACAGGTGCGATCGCAACTGCCATTAATCAAGCATTTGGTAGCGTTGATGCCTTCAAGCAGCAGTTTAACGATGCTGGAAGCAAACGCTTTGGTAGTGGTTGGGCTTGGCTAGTCCGCAACAATGAAGGTAAGCTTCAGGTGATCAGTACCGCGAACCAGGACAGCCCGTTAATGGAGGGAATGTATCCTATCATGGGTAACGATGTTTGGGAGCATGCTTACTATCTCAAATATCGGAACAATCGCGGTGAATATTTGAACCAGTGGTGGAACCTGGTTAACTGGGAAGAGATCAATCGGCGCTTTGAGCAAGCGATCGCTCGATAACGCCCTTGCCTCTTTCTTTGCTTAATGCGACAACCAGTAGGTGTTTTTTGAGGTAGGTCAAATTTTTGGGCTACATTCCTTAGCTGGCAAGGGTTTGAAGCCTTTTACCCTAAAAGGTGGTTGTCGCAATTCCTGAAAAGCTTGCTGTTACTGAATTTCAGCTGAATCCCTATCAGGGATTGAAACAAAAAATTGAGAAACAGCCTCTAAACTTGCTGTGTTACCTCAACGTAGATATGCTCCAACCGGACAGGTTGACGAGAAATAGAGTCGAGGGGAATGTCATCGAAAGAGGAGATAATTTCTTTAAGTTCTAGCTGTTGGGGAAGCCAAAACGCTAAGTCACTGCCGTAGCGTCGAGGGGTGAAACCTAGTTTTTTAGCGCGTGCGATCGCTTTTTCCTCTTCCGGTGTCTGCACGACTACAATTTCTTGTGCGGGAATCCGTTGCCGTAACTCTTCCAAACTCCCCTCAGCAACAATTCGCCCCCCTTTAAGAATACCAATTCTCTGACACAGACGTTCCGCTTCATCCAATAAATGAGTCGTCAATAGAATCGTGATTCCCTGATTTTTCAGCCGTCGAATCAAGCCCCAAATCTCATACCGCGCTTCAATATCTTAGCCAGTCTTAGGTTCTTCTAATTTAACTATCTTCGGTTGATGCCCCAATGCTTCAGCTATATTTAACCGTCG
>JAIUYC010000907.1 GCA_020216575.1 Coleofasciculus sp. S288
ATTATTTTAAAGTCTTATCTGAGGTCAGTCGGCTACAGATTTTATGCTGCCTGAAGTCAGAACCCAAAAACGTAACAGAAATTATTGAAGCCACTGGACTAGGACAAGCCAATGTCTCCAAGCATCTCAAAATATTGACCCAGGCAGGGATTGTGACCCGTCAACCTCAGGGAGTGAGTGTTTTCTATGAAATTACAGACCCAACTATTTTTAAGTTGTGCGAACTGGTTTGCGACCAACTCTTTGTGCAACTAGAGGAACAATCTCAGCAGTTGAAACAGCTCGACGCCTTCAAAATGTTTTAGCGTCGCTGGGATTTTAAAGAATCCTGTTTACACCTCCCAAATCCTCTCGCACAAGAATGAATTTGTCTTCACTGACTGTTCGATACGAGAATATTGGGATAATGAATTGAAACTTTGGATTGACCGCGACGTGAATGCCGCGATCAATATCAAACGTCTGGGGCTGGACGTGTTCCCCAGCATAAAACGCCGTAACGGGAATCCGGTAGTAGTAATCCTCTACTATCAATAGTACCGTCAAGGAAGTTCTAATCGCCTTGTCTAGGTATTAGAAGCCCATGCTGTCACAACGTGCAGCGCTGAGTACGTCACTCCTTTTGGCGGGAAATTGTCTCTAACTCAAGGATAAAGAATTTAACACAACCAGGGTAACTGCCTCAGACAACTAATTCGGCGATCGGTTACGCGCACTCCATTAAGCATGTAATGCCTGTGGCGGTGCGTGTATCAGCCATCACCCTAACGAACTGATGTGAGGAGTCAAGTCCTGAAAAATTCTATGAATGCAAGTGAACTGCTGAGGCGTTATGCTGCTGGAGAGCGGGATTTTCGAGGTGTAGAACTGCGAGGAGCCTATCTGAATGAGGCAATTTTGATTGGAGCCGACTTGAGACAGGCAGACTTGAGTCGAACACACCTGAGTGGAGCCAACCTTAGGGGAGTCAACCTAAGTGAGGCTAATATCACAGAGGCTAATCTGAGCGTAGCAAATATGGGAGGAGCAGAACTCAATGACGCCAACTTAGAGTCCGCGGACTTAAGGAGAGCATCCCTCGTCGAAAGCAGCTTAAAACGAGCCAATTTGACAGGGGCAAAACTGAGGGAAGCCAACCTAATGTTTGCCAATCTCTCTCTTGCCGACCTCTATCAGGCAGATTTACATGGAGCCACCTTATATCAAACCGTTCTGCATCGAGTACTCTTACAAGATGCCGATTTGATTGGAGCCATGCTCCAGGAAGCTGACATGAGAGGAGCCGATCTGAGGCGAGCTTGCTTGATTCGTGCTGACATCTCTAAGGCAATTTTAATCGCAGCAGACCTACAAGGAGCTAATGTGCTCGGAGCAAACCTCCAAGGAGCAGTTCTGACGGGAGCAATCATGCCCGATGGGAAAATGCAGGAGTGACATCATCCCTCACCAACTTTAACAAGTAGGGTGAGGGCTTCCAATATCGCTATTGGACATAGCTGCCCTTCGCCACTTCATGACGGCCATCACCCCCGACAGCCCGACTTGACAGCCAATTTCTTTCCCCCAGAGTCCCTGGGTACTTAGTTGCTCATAGCCTCGGTTGCAAATTTCTTGCGCTGAGGCTACATCTCTTCTATAGGACTTACGCACAGACGCTACATCGGGTAGGGACACGATTTTATAGCGCGGGACTTAGCCACCCCCCAAACCCCCGTTATTTAAGTAGCAAATAGTACAGTTCCCCTGTCCCTCCAATAACCCCGGCGCGATCGCCTGCTAGGCGTCCAGTTCCCATGAAGACATCGACTCGACCCGCGCCTTTAATCGCACTGCCAGTATCCTGATCCAGCACATACCGATTTACCATCCGGGATTCGAGTTGACCTGAGGCATTGGGGTAGGGGATGGGGGCTTTAATCAGTGCCAAGGCTCCAGGTGGCATTAGGGATTTATCGGTCGCAATGGAGCGTTCAGCGGTAACAGGCACGCCAATGCTACCCGTAGCAGGTGCTCCATTGGTTTCCTTGAAGAAGACAAAGCTTTGATTGCGGGGTAAATATTGATTCAGCTCTAAGGGGAATTGACGGAAATAATCGATGAGGACAGGTAGCGTCAGCCCTTCTAGAGGAACTTTGCCATCTTTTGCCAGTTCTCGTCCGATGCTGGTATAGGGGTAATTTGTCTTACCTGCATAACCGACGCTCATGATTTTCCCATCTGGCAGTTGAAGTCGGGCGGAACCTTGGACTTGAACGAGAAATGCTTCCAAGCGATCGCGCAACCAGACGAGTTCTCGCCCTCGCAACCGACTGTTTGCTCTCAAACCATCTTCCCCTTCTAACTCAGCGCGGGTGGGATGAGGTGTAGACCAGCGATTGAAGTCAACGGGAAGTCGGTATAGGGGATAGCGATACTCGGCACTCGGCGTTCGACTAGCGGTATAAATTGGCTCAAAGTAGCCTGTGAACAAGACGCTTCCCTGACCGTCACTGCCAACAGACTTGTAAAACATAAACTCTCGATTGACCGCCGCTTGCAGTGCAGCAGGAGAAGGAGAGTTGACCAGAAGTTGCCGAAAACGGACGAGAGAACGGCGGACGCGATCGCGAGTTATTCTCGGTACAGGATACTGTTGGTATGCTCGAGCTGCACTCGGTGTTGCCAGATAACGCAAGCTGTGGTCGATAGACCTTAACATTGCTCGCCAATCTCCCGGCTGACCCGGACGCCCCCACAACTGCTCGTCTAAACCCAACGACTCCAGAGTTATTTGGCCAGTATCTGGGTTGACGGGTCGAAGTGGAACATCAGTAACCTGACCCGCCTCTGGGTTGACGGATTGCAGTGGCACATTCGCAAGTGCCAAAGGGTTAGCCGTTAAGAACGCCATCCCCAAACATAGGGACAACCAAATCAGTCTCTTTCTCATACTTACCAAAAACTGTCACACCTGTTTAGTCATCAGTCATTAGTCATTGGTCATTGGTTTTTTGTCGCCCAAGACTAATGACAAAGGACTAATAACTAAAAGCGTTCGACGCTTCCAGCGAAGACAGGTTCCACTCGGATAGCAGTGACGCTAGAGGGACGCAGCACCATGTACTCACCCTGAATGTTTTTGATTGGTACGCTAATGAAGTCGTCAGAGT
>JAIUYC010000908.1 GCA_020216575.1 Coleofasciculus sp. S288
GGAGCCACGATCTGCTGCCTGAGGCACTCATAGGAGCTTCATAGGGTCAAATGTAAAGTTTTATGTCTCAATTCAACACTTCTGGGTGTACGGCTCAATGATATTCTCTCAATCATCTCGCATAGCCCATTCGTTCCCCCTCAACGGGAGTACCTTTTCGCTAAGGGACTATATGCTGGACTAACTGGAGATTTTTTCACATCTACACACATCCTAATTCCTCAAATTGAAAACTCCGTCCGCTACATTATGTGGCGGAGAGGGATAATTACTTCAGGACTTGATGACTCTGGCATTCAGAACGAGCATAACTTGAACTCTACTCTCTACCGTCCGGAGATAACCTCTATCTTCGATGAAAATACGTTGTTTGATTTGAAATGCCTACTGGTCGAACATGCTGGTAGTAACTTAAGAAATCGTATGGCTCATGGTCTAATTAATGATGGTGAGTTTATGAGTCCATTGATGTCATATATTTGGTGGCTTACATTGAGACTTTGTTGCTTGCCTATTTTGATACATCAGCAGAGAGTTGAGCAATCCAGTTCCAGTACTGACGCAATCTAACAACCCGGCTGGAGCCGACTGCTGGGAAATTGCCAAGGTTACTTGCAGTCGCTCAGCCGGAACGTTCGATCGCACGACAAACTCCTACAAATATCCGTTCTTCCTGGGGCTGATGAACGAGTTACGGCAGCGGCAGTTTGACGCGGCTACGCCGATCCCGCTTAAAGACGTGGTGGTGGAGATGCTGGCAAGAGCTTGGAGGGCACACTACACTCACCAACTTAAGTTTGGGGCACAAGACCAGATTACAAAGAAGCTGAAAGAGTTGAACGATGCCCTGCCAAAATCCCTATTTCGTGTCAGGGATGTCAGCCCAACCGATCTCAAGGGCATAATCCAAGGACGGGTTGCCGACTCAACCATTGAACTCCTGCGCTACGTTCCCTTCCGCCTGATTCGCCCCTTCTTTGAGCAGGAACTGCGAGGAACCAAGGATGCCCAGGTCAATCAAAAGATTCTGGTGTTGTCCCAAGACGAGTTTGAAACACGCAAGCCACTCTACACCTTTAGCGATGACCAGCAGGTGATCGTCCTTTACTCTGATTGGGTGACTTACCTGCAAGAAAATGATGCCCAGATCCAGCAATGGGCTTTTGATGCGTGGGTGGAGTACATGAAGCGTTGCAATCTAGGGGTTGACCATATCGCCAGCAAGCTCCCGCTGACGCTTCTAATTCTGACGCTGCATTCGGGCGGCTTAAACTGGCATCGCCATCTACTATTTGATGCCAACATCGCCAGTTAGAACCACTTGGGCGATCACAGTACGGCTATACTATTAGCACGCTAAAGCCATAATTTACAGCTAAAATTTTAATTTTGAATGGCACGCCACTAGATATAGTGGTAGACGACTTAAATCTAAAGGAGATGGCGCAGGGAAAATTAGCTGTTAAAGTAAGCAAACAACGCTGTTAGTAGTGGGCATCTGTGGCAAGAACGCTAAGTCTGTTTGAAGAAGATCGATTGACGCTGCCGAAGAGCATTGAGCTATCGGTGGAATCGTTGCGTCACTATGGCTCCTTCTACAAACATTGGGCGATCGCCTTCTCGGGAGGTAAGGACTCTTCCGCCACCGTCACCCTCATTGCCCATCTGATCGAAACGGGGCAAGTTCCCAAACCTGAGAGCTTAACTGTCCTTTACGCCGACACTCGCCAAGAACTACCGCCGCTGCACTCGTCAGCAATTGGGATTTTGGAGGAGCTTCGCAAGCGTGGGTTTGAAACTCGTGTTGTGTTGCCAGAATTGGATCACCGCTATTTTGTCTACATCTTGGGTCGGGGAGTGCCGCCACCGTCCAATACCTTCCGATGGTGTACGCCTAAGCTCAAAGTCATGAGCATGGAGCGGGAATTGGAAGCCTTGCGCCAAGAGCGGGGCGAAAAGTTCCTAATGATCACAGGGGTGCGAATTGGGGAGAGTGCCGCCAGGGATCAGCGGATTGCAGTTAGCTGTACGAAGGACGGCGGAGAGTGCGGTCAAGGTTGGTTCCAGCATTCGTCTTCGGGGGCTGTGGCAGACACGCTAGCTCCGATCGTTCATTGGCGGGTCTGCCATGTGTGGGACTGGTTACTTCATGCCGATTTAGAGCTTGGATTCCCCACCTTTGAGATCGCTAGGGTTTACGGGCAGGATGTTAGTGATGGGGAGGAGCCTCTCAATGCCAGAACAGGCTGTATCGGCTGTCCTCTCGTTCAGAAGGATGCTGCGCTCGATCGCCTGATCGCTCAACCGGAGTGGGCATACCTTGCCCCTCTTCACAAACTCAGACCTCTGTATTGGGAAATCCGAAAGCCACAATATCGGCTGCGAAAGCATGGTGAGGAACGCAAGTCAGCGACCAAGTATATTGGCAGAAATCGGCTAGGTCCGCTGCACTTGGACGCACGACGCTGGATGCTGGAGCAAGTTTTGAGCATTCAGGCAGAAGTGAATGATGCAGCGCGATCGCTCAGCAAACCAGAACTTAACCTCATTAATGACGAAGAACTGGCGCGGATTGAAGAACTGATTGCCGCAAACACCTACCCTGAACGCTGGGACGGCACAGAACATCGAGGCGACGAGTGGCTTCCTGAAATTCTTCCCGATGGGAGCATTCAGCCATTATTATTTGATGAGATTTAAGGTGTGGGAAATCAGTTTATGGAAAAGCGTACTATTGCTCAGGTGGCGATCGAGGTATTGAAGGAAGCGAAGCAACCTATGACTGTTACAGAAATCACACAAGCCATTCTTGATAAAGGCTTGTACACCTTCAACACCAAAGACGAACGAGGAATGGTACGGCGAGCGATCGAGCGGCGATGTGAGGGAATAAACCGCAAAGACACAATCTCACCAAAATATTTCGACAAGCTCCCCGACGGAAAATTTTCTCTAAAGAAATAGAAGCTATTTGCTACTTCTAATCACTTAAACCCTTATCCTTTGAATTACATTTTTTAAGACAATGCAGTAAATTTCAGTTGGGTGAGTACCAGAAGTGTTGAATTGAGACATAAAACTTTACATTTGACCCTATGAAGCTCCTATGAGTGCCTCAGGCAGCAGATCGTGGCTCCAATG
>JAIUYC010000909.1 GCA_020216575.1 Coleofasciculus sp. S288
GCGATCGCTGTTAGAACCGCCGTTGATAGAGTCATTACCCTCGCCACCGAGAATATCATCTTGCCCTTGATTGCCTGCCAGGGAGTCATCGCCGGCATTGCCAGAAATGTTGTCGTCACCGGTGCCTCCTTCAACCGTGTCATCACCACTGTCACCGAAGATTTGGTCATTGCCACCGAGTCCCTGCAAGACATCGTCGCCGCCTAACCCATAAATGCGATCGCCACGATTAGTCCCAGTCAATATGTCATCATCTTCAGTCCCGATCAAGTCAGGCTGAGGTGTAGTAGCAAAATTAACGACCTGCTGTAGTTCTTCTTCACTCATCCCCTCCAGTGCATCTAATTCCAAATCATCCAACTGGGGTGCTTTTGCCAGTGCCGTCGCTTGGTCAGGGTTCTGAGCGGCAAAGTGCATGACAATCTGGGTTTCACCAGGAGCTAAAGTCAGGTTGTACTGATAGTTAAGGTTGTCAAAACTCAGAGATGCTGCATTGGGTCGAATTCCATCCTCCCCTGCTATGACGTGCAGCATTGTGGGGTCGCCTCCCCCATCAAAATCATCGGTAACCAGCCAATTATCTTCTGTGTCGAAAACGGTATCGCCACTAGAAGTTTCGACTAAAACAGTTGAGTCGTCAGAACCTAGATTGGTATAAAGGTCAACGGTGTAATTGACTGTTGAAGAACTCGTATTAGTAACAATCTCCAGGAACCTAGCCCACGACTGGTCTTCTGGTACATAGATCTTCCGAGTAAGTTCGATGCCGTCGATATTGGCTGAACCAATAACAATTTCTCGCTCGTTATCCTCGGTTTGAGCTGTTTCAAAGAATGGGAAACCATTCAAAATTAAACCGCCATCGTAGGCATCATTCGTACCATCATTGATATTCCCGTTTCCCTGAATATCCCAAAGGAAACCAGAAGCATCGAATAAGTTAGTAGGCAGGAAAATTTCTGTCATGTTTTGCTCCTTTTGTTTTTATACATTTTCTTGCGTCTGTACAGACAAAAGAGGATTCTGACATGAACTATCTCTATTAAGTTTGCCAATTGTCTGAGATTAACACCAGCGAAGATCAGGAAGTTAAGGATTAAGTTAAGAACTTCCTGAGCCAACGGGTACAACTCCTGCTTTCAGCCTAATTACTCACAGAAACAGACGCAATAAAACTCGCAGCTCTGTGTCACTTGATTTCCCTAAAGAGGGTCAATGAGGTGATAGAAAGCAATGCGTACTTAGTGGTCTATCAAGGTTGAATTGACAGGTAGAGACGGTTGAATTGACAGGTAGAGACGCTTGGATTTACTGCAAACAAATTCGCTGGAGTAGGCTTTTGGCTTCTCCAAACTTTTTGTTTTACTCTTCTAGCATTATTTGATTCTGGCGGCAGGGCGGACTTTGAATTAGATTGGCTAATTAAAAACCTCGATTGTTTCTAAACTTCCCCCTACAAAAATGGCTATTTTGGTATAGCAAACTCAACAAAAATATTCTGCAATCAAGTAAACCAGTTTAAGCGTTAGCCTACATTCATTGCTAAATATATCTCCTGAATTATTACTATCAATCTTCATATCATAAAATTAAAAATAATCTCAATTGTTATGCAACTTTTAGGCAACACAGGAATCTTACATAAACCTAGAATAAATCGAGCAAATCTAAACCCTTTACAGGGTAATAGTTTAACAACTTCGGCGGTCAAATTAGTCATAATAATTATTAAAAATGATAGTGTTTGCTCATGTACTGTTTGCAATAGTTAAGAGAACCTCTGAGTGGATTAGCAACAAAAGAAAGAAGCTACTCCCCCTGCGAGTTTCTTGAAAGCCTCCAACTAGCGGCGTACCGCTCGTTACTCAAGAAAGAAACTCTGTGCCTCACTAGATTGAGAACCGCTATATTATTGTTTCTCTGTCTGGAATGTCAGATAGGCTGCGATACTTCCACCTGTAGCCACTAAAGCTAACACTGAGGGAACTAGCGGCACCCATCCCCCTCGTATTAATAGACCAAGGCAAGCCCCATATAAAACGCCGATCGCACCTCCAATGACCACAAAGCGCGATCGCGATCGGAAACGCCAAGCCAGTAAACCGGCGATCGCAGACCAACACCAAACCCAGAGAACTTCACCCCACTTCGGCCAGACCCAAATCAGTGGTCTACCATCCAGAACAGCACTGATAATTTGACTCACCATGTGCGCCTGAATGACTACCCCTGGCATTTCCTGGTGAGGCCACCGAGCGGCACTGTAAGGCGTTGCCCAAAAATCATGAAAGCTTTCAGCACTCGTGCCAATCAGAACGATGCGATCGCTAACTAAATCAGGAGTGAGCTTATTGTTGAGAACATCGGAAAGCGTAACTTGTGGGGCAACTGGATCGGAGGAGCGATAATTAATCAGTACTTGGTGACCGAGAGCGTCTATTCCGTGGTAACTGCCAGTGTTCTTTTCCAAATTTTTAAACAGGGTGGTGCCAAGAAGCCAGTTCTTTTCTGAAGTCAGTTTGGGGTAGATGCCTTCTTGAGCCAAGTAACGGGATGCTAATCGAAAGTTAAAGGATTTGTCAGTGCTACAAGGAGATGCAGGAGCCATCGCCAATAGCTGGCGGCGGAGAATGCCATCAGGATCGCGCACGACATCACTAAAGCCCAAGCGTTCGGCTGGAATTTCCGGAGGCGGTGAAATACCAGGATTTTTGTTCTCCTCACCGACTTTGCAGATAGCCATAAAGCGATCGCTCGTTTGCATACGAGCCGCTAAATCTGCGTACTCCACTCCCACAGGGTTCTCGCGATAGATATCCAAGCCGATGACTCGCGGTTGGAAGTGATCTAGTTTTTCCAACAGTTGAGCCAACGTGCGATCGGATAGCGACGCCCCGCCTCTTTCTCTGGCAGGTTGTGCCTGAACGTCTGCTTCCGTAACGGTGACGACTAGAATGCGCTTATCCGGTTCTTCATTTGGCCGCAACCGCATCAAGGCGTCGAACGCTTGCAATTCCCACGGCTGTAATATCCCGATCGCTCGTATCCCGATGACTAAAGCCGTAATCAAGGCGCTGACTTTAAAAACAATGGGCAGAATCTCTCGGACTGGCAAGAGCGTGCGATTGGCCCCGATA
>JAIUYC010000910.1 GCA_020216575.1 Coleofasciculus sp. S288
TTACAGGGAACTCAAAGGCAGTGGGCAAGAACCGATTCGTTTGGGGTGGGGGCGATCGATTACGTTAGTTCAGTATCAGCCCAAAAATACGGCAGTAGTTGTCGATGAAACTTGTCCTTATCAAGGGTTGAGGGCGTTTGAAAAAGAGCAGGCACGTTTCTTTTTTGGGCGAGAGAAGGTTGTCCAACAGCTAATGGAAAAGCTGGGACAAGCCAATTTTGTACCCATCATTGGGGCATCGGGAAGTGGCAAGTCTTCGGTAGTTCGGGCAGGATTGATTCCGCAGTGGGAGAAGAATGGTTGGCGAGTATTGGAAGCGATTCTACCAGGAGACGAGCCGTTCGCTGAGTTGAAAGCCGTCTTGATTGAGCTGTTTGGCAGGACAGAAGGGCGAGAGGTTTATTCCCTGATCAAGACAGAGGGTTTACGTCCGGTAATCGAGCGACTTCCGGGTTCAGAGCGGTTTTTGTTGGTGGTAGACCAATTTGAAGAGGTGTTTACGCTTTGTCCGAACGAAGAGGAGAGACGCCAGTTTATTGAGTTACTTACCCAGGTGGCTGAGATTCCTGGCTCGCGATTGGCAATTGTAACGACGATGCGGGCAGATTTTCTAGAACCCTGTCTGAGCTATAAATCGCTGACTCGGTTGATTCAAAATGAGGCGGTTTATATGCCGCCTTTGGTTGGGGCACACTTGGAGGAGGCGATCACTTCTCCGGTCAAACTTCAGGGTTATAGTTTTGGAGATGGATTACTGGGAGCGATTCTGCATGATGTAGGTCAAGAAAATGGATGCTTGCCTCTATTGCAGTTTGCTCTAACAGAACTTTGGGAGCAGCGAGATAGACAAACCCGTCAACTGACGCTAGCCAAGTATAACCAGTTTGATGGGGTAATTGGAGCGCTCAATCGTCACGCACAAACGCTGTATCAGAGCTTTACGGAACAGGAACAAGAATGGGTTAAGCGAATTTTTCTGAAGCTTGTGCGAACGGGAGCGGATGCAAAGGATACTCGGCAGAGACAACGCAAACCTAAGCTGTTAGGCATTTCTAGTGATAACTCAGCTAGTCAGCAAGCCCTCGAAAAAGTCTTAGATAGGCTGGTTGATGGGCGCTTGCTCGTCACTGATCGGGAAGGAGAGGATTGGATTGATTTAGCTCATGAAGCATTGATGGAGGGATGGAAAACGTTTGCCGAATGGCGTCAGTCAGACCGGGAACTACGACGTTTGAGCGACCGGATTGAAGATGCCCTGCGGGAATGGAAGAAGAATCCACAAGCTGACAATTTAATGATGGGGGGCTTGCTGACTCAAGTAAGGGAGCGTTGGTCAGAATTAGAGCCTTATTTACCACAAGAGGCTAAAGAGTTTTACCAAGAAAGTAATGCCCGCGAACAAACAGTGCAGGCTCTGCGACAATCAGAAGCTCGAGAACGAGAAAAGGCAATTCAATTAGAACTGGTTTTGAGCGAATTGCAACGCACCCAAGCCCAACTTATTCAATCCGAAACAATGTCGAGTCTGGGGCAAATGGTAGTAGGGGTTGTCCAGGAAATTAACGGACCCCTCGGCTTTATCTACGGTAATCTTACTTACGCGAAGACAGAGTTTCAAAACCTACTGAGACTGCTTGAAATCTACCGCCAAACTTACCCAAACCCCACAACAGACATTCAACATCTAGCTTCTGAGATCGACTTGGATTTTCTAGTGGAAGATTGGTCAAAAGTGACGGATGCGATGCAGAGAGGAGCTGAGCGCATTCGCGATATTGTGCTTTTCCTCAGAAAATTCTGCCGACTCGATGAATCACAGCTAAAACCTGTAGATGTAGATATTCATGAGTGCATCGATAACACTCTACTTATTTTGCAGCACCGACTGAACCTTATAGGTAACAGCAGTGGGATTGAGGTGATTAAAGACTATGGTCAACTGCCAGAAGTTTCCTGTTATCCGGCTCATTTGAATCAGGCATTTATGAATATCATTGTTAATGCTATTGATGCTTTAGAGGAGGCAATAGATAGAACAGAAAACTCCAAAGCAGATTTATTGCCGACTATCTGGATTCGCACTGATACTTTATCTGATAATTACATTACTGTGCGGATTGCAGACAATGGTTTGGGGATAAAAGAAAATATAAAAGAACGAATATTCGATCCATTTTTCACCACTAAACCAGTAGGGAAAGGCACGGGTCTGGGGCTATCAATTAGTTATCAGATTGTGGTGGAACAGCATGGAGGGCAACTTGAGGTGATATCCGAGCTTGGGAAAGGAACAGAATTTGTAATTACTATACCGATCAAACAATTGTAACTTAGCTCAAGTTCATGCGATCGCCTCCGCTACCATCCCGTCTTCAAAAATCCTCAAACCGAAGTAGAAAAGCAAGCCTGTGAAACTTGCCAAAAGTACGTCTGGAGTAAAGAGGAATAGGCGATCGCTCTGCGGTACTGACCTTACGGTTAGAAAACGCAATCTTAGGAATCTATCTAAGACTCAGAACTTTCCTAATGTTATTGCTGAAGCCTTGGCAAAAGGCGAACCATTTATTTATGTAAAAATTGATGCATCTCCCAATCTAAAGGAGTTAAGCCTATGACTACACAAAAAAAATTAGAAGTACAAGATACACAGAAAGCAACTGAAAACAATCAGTTGTATGATTATCCCCGTCGAGATTTGCAGGATATCCAAGTTTATCTCGAAAGAGTTTTAGAAATCATCGAGTTAGAGTCTTTTGATACTGCTGTTTGCTCTGCTGTATTTATAGCTGAAGCAGTGATGCGCTCGTTCGCAGAACATCACTCTATTGATTTTGAGTCAAAAACTCCAAAGGAACTAGCTCACACCTTTCACGAGCAGAGCTTAATGTCCCAAGAGGATTACCAAATATTGACTAAAGCAATTGATATCCGAGATGCCGTAATGCACAAGGGAGAAAAAATAGCAATTGATTCTGGTTTTGCTCGTCGAGTTGTTGAAGTGGTACAGCATCTTTTCAGTCAACTGAGTCTGGCACTATTTAATAAGTAAACCTGCTGTGGACTTGAGTCCACGGCTAATAGCTCAAGTTCATTAAAATGTAATACCCGTGTCCTGGTGTCTAACAATGAA
>JAIUYC010000911.1 GCA_020216575.1 Coleofasciculus sp. S288
TAGGTCAATTAACGCTTGTTGGAGCAGATTCTCCCGATCCAGTACTAAAAAACGCCCGTCAGACGACTTGGCAAGAGCTTTCTGACGCGGCGCGTTTACAATTTGCTTGGCCTGATCCTGGTAAAGCCAGAGTAGAAGACAATGGGGCTTTTTCGCCACCGCCACCCCATCCAGAGCAGCCACTCCTGAATTTTTGTCTATTATTGCTGGAACCCTTACAAGTCGATCACTTAGAATTGCGGGGCGATCCCCAAAACCGATGGCTTTACTCCAAAAACAGTTCGGATGAATGGTTGAAGCAATCCGTCAATCCCTGAACATTGAGGAGTTGGAGGACGCGATCGTACATCAGTGCCAATTTAACGGTAGCTTGGCGGTTGAAACCGCAGCTACACAGACAAAACCCGCGTAGGCGGGTTTCAAAACTCTTGATTTTCCGGACAGTCCGCGCAGGCGGACTTCGTTTTTGTAGCCGCGAATTCATTCGCCTGGGCTTAAGTTGACACTAATGGCGATCGCAGCGCTAATGCATCTCAAGATGCGATCACTCATAGCGGTGATAGCGGTTTTCATTCTGGAATAGGGTTTTCTGGCAGGTTTATGTTGTGGATAAAATGTGAAGAGAATAATTTTGCTTATTTCCAATTCATTCCCATCCCATGCAAATTACCCTTGACCTTGACGAATCTCTCCTTAGAGAAGCCTTGCAACTGACCAACCTCACTACCCAAGAAGAACTGGTGAATCTGGCTTTACAGGAACTTGTAAAATCGCGCCGCAAGAAAAACCTTTTCGACCTCGCAGGACAAATTCAATTTGTCTCGGACTTTGACCACAAAGCCCTGCGCGAAACTCGGAATGTTGCTGATTGACACGTCTATTTGGATCGGCGTCTTTCGTGACCGGAGTGGTCAAGTTCGCCAGCAGATTGAAACTCTGATTGCTGATCGCGCAGTTCTACTCACCCGCTTCACTCAGCTTGAATTGCTGCAAGGTAGTCTAAACGAGCAAGAATGGACACTCCTCTCTACTTATCTGGAAACGCAAGATTACGTTGAACTCACCAGTCAGTCTTGGCAAGCGGCTGCCCGCATCTACTACGACTTGCGCCGCCAAGGACTTACCATTCGTAGTCCAATCGATTGTTGTATTGCCCAAGCAGCACTGGAAAACAATTTACTTTTGATTCACAACGATCGTGACTTTGAAACCATTGCTCAAGTGCGGCCGCTCCAACACTTCCGCTTTCAGCCTTGAGACTTTCCTGTAAAGAACCGATGAACAAGGGCTGAGCGAGGAAACTAACATCATCCTGCTGGAATATGGTTTTCTGGCAGGTTTATGTTTGGATATGGAAGCGGTGCAGTTGGTGAAAGTAGCGATCAGCTTTGCTGGTGTCAAAGGCGATCGCATGACGTTTAAGATAGTCGCTACGGGACAATAAAGGATAAAGAGGTAAGGCTATGACAACTGTATTGAATTTAGAGCCAATTACCACCCTGACGCGGGAGCAGTTTTTTCAATTGTGTCAGGCAAATCCAGATTTACCGCTTGAACGTTCGCCTCAAGGAGAGTTGATTATTGTGACGCCTATCGGTGGTGAGGGTGGCAATCAAGAAGCCAATTTAATCGGTGAGGTTATCATCTGGAATCGTCAAACGGGTCTAGGAGTGGTGTTTAGCTCTCAGACTGTATTTAGTTTACCTGGAGGGGGCGATCGCTCTCCCGATGTGGCTTGGGTGCAGTTATCTCGGTGGCAAGGGTTGAGTCAGGAGGAACGAGAGGGGTTTCCCCCGATTTGCCCAGATTTTGTGATTGAATTGCGTTCTCGCAGCGATCGATTAAAGCCGCTACAGAGCAAGATGCAAGAGTATCTAGCGAGTGGGTTGCGCTTGGGTTGGCTGATTAATCCCAAGGATAAACAGGTGGAGATTTATCGCAGGGGGCAAGAGGTGGAAGTGGTGGGAATGCCTGTAGTGTTGTCGGGGGAGGAGGTTTTGCCGGGGTTTAGTTTGGAAATGAGTTAGGTAAGGATGAGGTTGGGATGCACCCTCTGGCGGGAGAGGAGTAAAGGATGCGATCGCTCCTTCCCGTGTAAGAGATGGAAGCGATCGCTGACTGCTAGCTATGTCAAATCAAAAGGGATGAGAGACAAGACAACTGCAATTAAATCTGTGTTGCCCTTAACTGAACATTGTCAAAGCTAACCTCAAGACCTGGACCCTGTAATGGGTTGATCAGTCGGATTCCCAGAGGCTCACCTAAGAGCGGATCGTTTGCAGCGGAGTTGTAGGTGACGGTTGAGGTACCAAATGTTCCTTCTGCAATAGAGAGGGTATTGTCGTCTGCTGACAGAACTTGTCCGCCTGCTAACAACTCCACTCGATAGCCAGGGAAACCCGTTAGGTCAAATCCCTCGAAACTACCCGCAGCATTGCCTACCTCAACCTCCAAGGTGTATTGGGTATTGGGTGCTAACAGGGTATCGATCGTTTGGGACAATCCTGCAAAACCACTGAAAGGATCTTGAATGAGGTAAACGTCACCCACATTGTTTCCTTCTGGTGCTTCGCCGGGATAGTAACCCGCATCAGGGTTGAACACACTAATGTTGGAAGTGTCGTTCGTTGGGTTGTTGGGTACTAGGTCATTGGGGTCGTAGATTTCCCAACCGGGTACGGAGCCGAACGTATAGTCCCCATCTGCCAATGTGGGAGCTTCAAAGCCTGCGTTTTCGATGGGAAGCAAAATGGATGCACCAGTACTATCGGTAACAATCACGGTATTGCCGCTGCCCCGGTCAGCAATGGCTTCACTTCCATTGTTGCTGAAGGCACTCTTGTTAATAGTTAGGGTGTTGTCGCTACCCTCGATGGCGACACCATCTTCAAGGTTGTCGCTGAAGCTGGACTTGTTGATGCTCACGTCGTTGGCAGAACCATTGACATCGAGGCCATCATCGGCGTTGCCGCTCACATCCGACTTCTCGACTTTGAGTGTATTGTCAGTGCCTTCGAGTTCAATCCCATCTTCGCCGTTGTCGGTGAGGCTGGAGTTTTTGACGCTGACGCTGCTGTTGGTGGCGGTATCGTCCAAGTCCAAGCCATCGTTACCGTTGCCACTCAAGCT
>JAIUYC010000912.1 GCA_020216575.1 Coleofasciculus sp. S288
CAACTCCTTGAGTTTGGCAATGTTCCTGAATAACCTGACAGCACTCTGCCACCGAGGCTCGTCGTTCCATCGCGGCAATCAGAGCTTCATAGGACGCCCAGTATTCCTCAATGATCGTGCGAGCTTGGCGAACTGCCCACCGCTCTTTTAGAGAGGCTTCACTGGCAGGACGCCCTACTAAAGTTAGAGCTTCTCTGAGTTTCTGTCGATCTTCTGTGCCTCCCTCTGCACTGCCGTAGACTATGGTTTCTGCGGCAATGCCAGCCATCCAGACGGTGCAGAATCGCTCGAAGGCTAATTGCATGTTGCTGACGGTAAGGGTATCGGGTGAGAGTGCTTGAGTGTCAAACGTGACGCCCCCCAAACCGGGTTGTTTTTGTTTAAATGCTTCCCAAGCTGTGAGGGTGTAACCGGTGATGGGAATGCCCAGGAAGTAAGCAACGAGGAAATGCCCCGCTTCGTGTCGGAGAATGCGATCGCGATGTTGGCCTTTTGCCCCTGCTAACCAATCTAGCAGCAACGTGATGCCTTTGCCTTGGAAGCTAAAGGAGTCCAGCGTGGCAAGGCTCAAGATACCCAGAGTCGCAGCGGCAGGGATTACGGGTGAAATGTTGAACATCGGTCCGAGCAGTGCCGAAAGCGTCATGCTAAAGACGCCAATAGCAATTAAATTCAGGGCGGTTTGCTGCATGAGTTTAGCTATTAGGATTAGCGATTACTTGTTAGCTCTATTTCATTTGTAAACGGTTTTTAACTTTCGGTACGATTACTTATGCAATTGCTCGCCCATCCTCCCAACTTTCGGGAGAACTGAGGGCTGAGACAAAATGCTCGAGCGTTAAGGTTCAGTTGCTGGAGTTGCCGAGGGCGTTGGGGAAAGCTCCGTTGTTGGGGTTGATGCGGGACGAGTTAGATTCTTGACTTTATAGAAGGTTTCTAAGCGATCGCGATCGCCAACAAAGCGCCAGTGCCATGGCTCATAATTGATGCCTTGAGGATTGTCTCTGGGAAACGATAGCTCAAAGTTATAGGATGCTGCATTCTGCTCCATCCACTTGAATGCTGCTGTATTCTCAAAACTGGGACTCAGGTTGGTTGAGGGTACCTTGCCATCACCAATATCCACAGCGTAGCCAGTGTGATGTTCGCTGTAGCCAGGGGGCGCACTCACCTCAGCTCGTTTGGTTGCTGCCTGTCCTCGTTGTGCTTTGATATCAAAAAATAGGTACTGCTGCTCAGAAACGGAACGGAATCCTGAAATGGGTGCTAGAATTACACCCTCTCTCGCTGCTGCTGCTGACATTGCTTTAAATTTCTGAGCCGCAGTAGTGCGGAGTTGGATGCGACCATCTGGGGTGATGGGTTGCAGTTCTGACGCTGGCGCTTCTTCGTAGGCAAAGTGTTGGCGTCCCTGGATGTCAACCCCTTCACTAGCGTTTGGGCTGGGTTCGCTCTGGCTATCAGCAGAGGTTGCTGCCGGAGAGGATTTCACAGTGGGCTGGGGTGCGGGTACTGAGACGAAGATACCGAGCAAGAGCGCGATCGCACCTATTCCCACGAGTCCGCTAATCAGTAAGATAGGCTTCAAGCGATATCGGCGTCTGATGTCCGGTGTATCCCGCAAAGCCTCCGGAATATCGTCTCCTGGTGGCCCTGAGAACTTGGATGGTTTTCCTGGGAGACCTGCGTTATTCAAGAATCCACTCCTGCACTCAAATCAACAACTAACTGACGCGAATTTTAACTGGAGCCAGTCTATCAGCCACCGACTCCCTTGTATCACAATCGATTCCATTTCGACTGGCTTACCTCTGTAAAGCTGCCCCTTTATCAAGTAGCCACCATGAACTGCCTATACCAGGACGCATGAAAATTCTTCACTCCTGACTCCTGACTCCTGGCTCCTGACTCCTATTTTCAAGTCAGGTAGGCACAACTAAACCCAACCCTGAAAATAAACATGAAATTCCTGACCTAGCCCTATAGACTGGGTTCGATAGAATTTTACACAAGTTTACATATTCAAGTGAGTTATGCAAACCTGCTCAATCAAACTATGCTCGGTCTAGATCCTGAGCTTTTACAACCACTGATTAAACTCTACTTTCAGCTAGGCGGCGGTGTCCTGCTGGGGTGGGTGTTGGGACGCTCTTTGCCCAAAACAGTGCCAATAGTTATTGGTCAATTCCTCTTCTGGATTGGAGTACCCATCAGTATTATTACTTTCCTGCGTCGGACTGACCTATCCGGAGCAATTTGGATTGCGCCTGTGGTGGCGTGGATAGCGATGTTATTAGGAGTGGGATTAGCTTGGAGTTGGATTCAAGGACAACTCCTCAGACAGTCAGGTAATGACAGTGGTAATCAATCTCAGGCGTCTTTAAATTCCTGGAGCAAACCCGCACAAGGAAGTTTTCTGTTGTCGGCAATGGTCGGTAATACCGGTTATTTGGGCTATCCGGTGACGTTAACGTTAGTCGGACAAAAATACTTTGGCTGGGCGCTGTTTTATGACATGCTGGGGACTACGGTTGGAGCCTATGGCTTAGGGGTTCTGCTTGCGGCTCGTTTTGGTCAGGGGGTAACGAGTCCTAATCAGTTACTCCGGGCGATGCTGTATAATCCAGCGCTATGGAGTTTGGGGTTTGGGCTGGGTTTTCGTCAGATTCCATTGCCTGACTCGGTAGAAGACATTTTACAAGCATGTGGTTGGAGTGCGATCGCACTTTCTTTAGTCCTAATCGGAATGCGCTTGAGTCAGTTAGATTCTTGGAGTCGCTTGAGGCAAGCATCAGTGAGCCTGGGTATTAAAATGCTGCTTGTTCCTCTCATCGTGGGGCTTGGACTCCTCCAGATCAACATTACGGGTTCGCCTCAGTTGGTCATCGTTCTGCAAATGGCAATGCCTCCAGCGTTTGCCACCTTGGTACTTGCAGAAGTTTACGACCTCGATCGCAATCTTACGGTTACGGCCTTAGCTGTTGGGTCGATTGGGCTTTTGTTGATGCTGCCGATTTGGTTGGTGCTGTTTGGTACTAACGGGACTTAAACAGATATCAAGCCCAAACAAAGCCTAAAGCAGCTTGATAAGCAACGAATACGTCGTGATTGTGGTTCAACCACGTA
>JAIUYC010000913.1 GCA_020216575.1 Coleofasciculus sp. S288
CTCATCCCCTAACCCCTTCTCCCAAGGGGGGAGAAGGGGAACCGGAAGCTCAAAGTCCCTCTCCGCCATGGCGCTGGTGGGCTACCCAGGCGCAACGATGGAAGGGAGAAGGGGAACCCGAAGCTCAAAGTCCCTCTCCCCTTGTGGGAGAGGGATTTAGGGTGAGGGGCAGCGAGGGCAAACCCCGCTACGAATACTTCCGCAAAGCGCTGGCAGAGATGGCGAAGCACCCCAACCCTCGCTACTTTGTGCTGAAGTCGATCATGCTGAACAATCTCTATGGCGTGGACATCATGGAGGAAGCGACGGAAATCTGTAAGCTGCGGCTATTCCTGAAGCTGGTGGCGCAGATGGAACCGCAACCCAAGCAACCCAACTTTGGGCTGGAACCCTTGCCCGATATTGACTTCAACATTCGCGCCGGAAATACCCTGGTGGGGTTTGCCAGTTTGGATGAGGTACGCAAAGCCATCAAACAAGACGGCGACCAACTGAAACTTGACCTGCAAGACGATGCCAGCCGGATTAACGAAAAGGCGGAACTGGCAGACCGCGCCTTTCAACGGTTCCGGCAAATGCAAACCGAATTTGGCATGGATGCGGGGGACTTTCGCACGGCTAAGAAGGAATTACGGCGACGCTTGGCAGAATTGAATGACCAACTGAATCACTACCTCGCCAGAGAATACGGCGTGGATGTGAATAAACCCACTGCCTTTGAAAAGTGGCGCGATAGCCATCAACCGTTTCATTGGTTTGTCGAGTTTTACAGCATCATCCATCGTGGTGGCTTTGATGTGATCATTGGCAATCCACCTTATGTTGAATACAGCAAGGTCAAAAAAATCTATTCTATAAAGAACTATAAAACAGAATCTTGCGGTAACTTGTATGCTTACTCATTAGAAAGAGCGGCGGCAATACTTCGCTGCGGAGGGAAACTTGGATTTATTATTCCCGTAGCATCTGTTTGCACAGATGGCTACACTTCCCTGCAAAGGATGCTAAGAGAAAAAGGTGGTATTACAATTAGCAACTTCAATGATCGTCCGAGCAAGTTATTCGACGGGCTTGAGCATATTCGATTGACGATCATTTTATGGAAAAAGCAAAATGAAACAAGAGAAATATTTACAACAAAATACAATAAATGGCAGTCAATTGAAAGAAATAGTCTGTTTGATTGTCTGACTTATTCGACTTGTCCTGATCAATTTATCATTGAAGGATCTATTCCTAAAGTCCACTCTTCTATCGAAAAAGGTATATTTAGTAAGCTTGTCAGACAAAGAAAAACCATCAAATATTTCTTACGACAAAATGGTTCTCATGAAATTTATTACACTCGAAAACTTAGTGGTTTTGTTCAAATCTTAGACTTTATACCTAAGATTTATGATTCTACTGGTGAGAGCCGTTACCCCTCAGAACTGAAGGCTATTAAATTTGATACAAAAACTACAAGGGATGTTTACTTAGCTCTACTGAACTCTAACCTGTTTTATTGGTTCTTGACCATATATTCTGATTGTAGAAACCTTAATAAGAGGGAGCTGATGATGATTCCTCTTGACTTTGAAGATATGTCTGAATCTATAGCTTCTGATCTTTCTGGCTGTTGTAATCAACTCATGAAAGATTTTTATGATAACTCAAAAATGCTTGAAATGCGATATGAAAAGCTGGGTAAAATGACAATCCAGTGTATCTATCCAAAATTTTCAAAACCCATCATTGACGAAATCGATCGCGTCCTTGCCCGCCACTACGGCTTCACCGACGAAGAACTCGACTTCATCATCAACTACGACATCAAATACCGCATGGGACGCGACTCAGGAGGGGATGACTGATGTATACCATTCCATTCAATGTTCAATTACAGGAACGGCTCTCCATTACCTCAGACAAACTCTCAGAATTTTGTCAGCGTCGGCACATTAGCGAACTTGCGCTATTCGGTTCTGTTTTACGTGATGACTTCCACGCCAATAGCGACATCGATATGCTAGTCACCTTTCAGCCCGATGCCAAAGTTAGCCTTCTAGATTTGGTTGATATGCAGTATGAGCTAGAGGAATTATGCCATCGAAAAGTGGACTTGCTCACCAAAAAATCAGTTGAAACTAGCTCCAACTGGATTCGTCGAAAAGAAATTCTGAGTACAGCCAGAGTCATTTATGAATCGTGACCAAACCTATCTAATTGACATCGCTACGACTTGTCAAACTGTGATTGAACTGATTCAAGGCATGAGTCAATCATCGTTTGTAGCAGACAAGCGCACCCACCTTGCTGTCCTGTATGAAATTACTATTATTGGAGAAATTGTCAAGCGGCCATCTCCAGAATTTCGGCAAGATCATCCAGAAATACCGTGGAAGCAAATGGCTGGAATGCGCGATAAGCTGGTGCGACTATAACAAAGTTGATCTAGATTTAACTTGGGAAGTGACTCAATCTAGTATCCCTGAACTGTTGGAGTTTGTTTTGCCGTTGCTGCCCCAAAAGGAGATTGACAATGAACGTTGATCGCGTCCTTGCCCAGCACTACGGCTTCACCGACGAAGAACTCGACTTCATCATCAACTACGACATCAAATACCGCATGGGGCGAGATTCAGGAGGGGATGACTGATGGATTTTAAGTTTTCAAGTCACGCTCTGGTTTATCGTAAAGCCAGATCAAAAAACACTGGAGGAACCCATGAAAATCAAGTATGACCCTGAAGTAGATGTGATTCGGATTACCCTCAAAGATGTGGAGATTGAAGAAAGTGATGAAGAAATCTCCGGCATTATTCTGGACTTTGACGCTAATCGAAATGTCGTTGGCATCGAAATTCTTCAGGCTTCTAAACGGATTGACAACCCACAAGCTATTGAGTATATGGTTGCTCAGACAACCGTCTCTTCCTAAGATACTTCACCAAACTGATGCAATCAAAGAAGGAGAAACCCTATGGCACAGGTAAAAATCTACTACGAACCCGAAATGGAGTTGTTAACCTCAGATCTTGCACCTTTCCCAATAAGCCGGGTCAGGCAAGGATTTGAGGACAATTTCAAACCCATACTGTGCGGCAATATCTGCACTCATTCGGATCTGTTTGAGGAGTTGAAA
>JAIUYC010000914.1 GCA_020216575.1 Coleofasciculus sp. S288
AGCTTATAATCTAGCAGCATCCAGGTTTTCAACCTTCGTACTCGATTGTTTTTAGTATCAAAAGCTACATTATGCCCCAGATATCCGGAAGAGCCAGGTAGTTTATAAAATGACACAGGGGCGCTCACCTCATAGTAGGAGGTTGTGCTGAAATTAAGGGTTGGTAATGTTGAAACGGTGGTATGAGGAACGATGAAACCAGAACTGCAACGAATTGAGACAGCACTACATCAGTTAGCCCAAACCAGTCCAACTAACTCGCCAATGACAGCTGTCAGTGTAGGAAACCAAACCAATAAGCAAGGAGATTCTGGAAGCCAGAGCGATCGCGACGCGGGTAGTCCTTCATTTTCGGTGGCTGTACAGCCTTTCCCTGCTAAAAAACAACACAGCAAAACACCAACGCTGCCTAAATTCAAATCTCCCACCTTCAGCAACCATCGCCATGCCGCTAACCCAGCCTTGGCAATGAACCTGCTCAAAGAAATCGAAGAGATTGTCGGCGGTTGGCAGAAGGAACTGCAAACCATTGTGCGGCAAATTCAAGATATCTACATGGAAGGTCCGATTGTAGATGGTTGGTTAGAGTCTCACGATCGCGATCCGAAAGAAGCCAAAGAGGCAGTACGCACCGCTCAAGGTGATCACTTAATGGACTACGTAGCAGAAGTCGTCAATCAACCCGATCCAAAAATAACCTATGAATCTCCCCGTACTGGTTACCGCCTCTGTGGGCTGGATACGGCGGGTCAATTTTGGTCGCGTCCATGTCCAGCCGATCAAGTTCCCAGTGTTAGCTTGGCAATCGCTCGCCATCAGAAGCTGCGACAACTTTTAAGCCGCAAACAAGACCTAGAAACTCGCCTGAGCCAACTAGCAGAAACGCTGGTTGTCATGCACTCTCATCTAAGTGGCGATTAAGAAGTTACGCTAATCGTACTTGGTGGACAACTCTACGTTGTCCGTTGCAACTGACCACTCACAAAAAGTCACGACGTGAAGCAAGCAATTTAAATGCGCATTAGCTTAGTTCGCTAAAGTGCCGAGCCAGTCATAAGATTTGACAAATTAACTCCTCTGTGCATTCAAGAAAAATCTATAGGTTTCCATCTCCTCTGCCTCCCTGCCTCCACTGGGGAGAAGGGGAGGTGGCAGGTTGGCAGGTTGGCAGGTTAAAACGTTGGAAGTTAGGACGTTAATTTTTTAGAACTTCCAATATTCTCTCCCCAATCCCTTTTTCTATGTCAGACCCTCAAATCTCTGCCATCATCTGTACCCACAATCGCGAGCAGTATTTGGGTGCTGCCATTGACAGCTTGCTCCAGCAGGAATTCAGCAGTTATGAAGTGATTGTGGTAGATAATGCGTCAAGCGATCGCACCCGTGAGATTGTTGCCGACCGACTTTCTAATCCGCGAATTTGCTATGTTTACGAACCCGTTACGGGTCTATCCGTCGCTCGCAATACCGGGGCGAAGGAAGCCCGTAGTCCGATTCTGGCTTATCTTGATGATGACGCTGTTGCTAGTCCAGGTTGGTTGAAAGCTATTTATGATGCCTATGAAAGCAACGAGAAACTTGCGATCGCGGGGGGGAAAGTTACTCTCTTGTGGCCACAGGGCGTTACGTCCCCCAAGTGGCTGTCACCCGGATTGGCGGGAAACTTGGGCGCCTATGATTTGGGGGATGAAATTGTTTATATCAAAAATCCGGGTTTGACGCCACGAGGATTGAATTATTCAATTAGGCGGACTTTTCTGGAACAAGTTGGCGGCTTTGATGTCAATCTCGGTCGAGTCGGCAAAAATTTGTTATCCAATGAAGAATTGCACATGACCGAACTCGCTCTTCAGAGAGGATGGCAAGTGGCTTATCTTCCCAACGCTCTGGTTGCTCACAATGTTGCACCAGAACGAATCGACCGCAGTTGGTTTTTAAATCGGGGTTGGTGGCAAGGCATTAGCGAGTGTTACCGAGAACAACTTGCAGGTCGCGCTGGCATGCGCCAACTGTCACGGGGAGGCGAACGAGTTGTGCGCGGCCTCTATAAGTCCGTGAAACACTTTCGTGACCCAGCGTTACGTTTCGATAATCTAGTGTATGCCTACGGTCAAATTGGTTATCTCAGTTCAGCCATTCAGGGAATGCTCAATGCAGGAAGTCGAATCAACTCTCCTAGGAATTCGACTAAAGTTGAGAAAGAGTTTTGAGCGTTGAATTCAATACAATTAACAGTGAATTCCGAACTCTTTTTTGCTCCGACCCATTAGCCAACCCGTCATACTATTTACTCCAACTTCCAGCTCTTACTTATGAACTCCACTGCGCCTAAAGTCCCCATTTCCGTTCTAATTCCCGCTAAAAACGAGGAAGCCAATCTTCCAGCTTGTCTAGAGAGCGTAAGCCGAGCTGATGAAGTTTTTGTTGTTGATTCTCAAAGCAGCGATCGCTCCATTGAAATTGCCGAAAGTTACGGTGCTAAGGTAGTACAGTTCTACTTCAATGGCCGCTGGCCGAAAAAGAAAAATTGGGGATTGGAAAATCTCCCCTTCCGCAATGAATGGGTATTGATTGTCGATTGTGACGAGCGGATTACTCCCGAACTCTGGGACGAGATGGCCGAAGCCATCAAAAATCCTACCTATAACGGCTATTACCTCAACCGCCGAGTCTACTTCTTGGGTAAGTGGATTCGTTACGGCGGTAAATATCCCGACTGGAACCTACGATTGTTTAAGCACAAAAAAGGTTACTACGAAAACCTTGGCACTGAAGATATTCGCAACACGGGGGACAACGAAGTCCACGAACACGTCATCCTGGATGGTGCCGTTGCCTACCTGAAAAACGACATGGAACACATGGACTTCCGGGATATCTACCACTGGCTAGAGCGGCACAATCGCTACTCCAACTGGGAAGCCCGTGTTTATCTCAACATGCTAACTGGCAAAGACGAATCCGGCACGATTGGTGCCAATCTATTTGGAGATGCAGTACAGCGCAAGCGCTTTTTACGAAAAGTTTGGGTGTGGCTACCCTTTAAACCCTTACTACGGTTTATTATAGTTTACTTCATTCGGTTGGGTTTTTTAGATGGAAAAGCCGGGTATATTTATGCT
>JAIUYC010000915.1 GCA_020216575.1 Coleofasciculus sp. S288
GCTAACTTCATCAGCAACGTTAAGTTCGCCACTGATGAAATCTACTACCCCTAAGCCAGTGAAACTGCTGCCCGTGGTGAAGGTATGGGTTTGACCGCTCAACTCCACGCTGCCGTTCTCAGCGATGTCGCAAGCGCCGCTAATTTCACTGACGCCTTCGAGCTTCAGCTTGTTTTTGACCTTGAGCGTACTCGTGTTCTGAGCTTTGAACTGACTCTGGATGCTAACTTCATCATCAATGTTGAGTTCGCCACTCAGGCACTCTAGTACACCCGCGCCGGTGAAGATAGTGCCCGTGGTAAAGGTCTGTATCTGCCCACTTAGATTTACGCTGGCATTCGCGGCGATGTCAAAATTGCCACTCCAATTGGTAGTGCCCGTGCTAGTCAGGGTACCAGCAAGGAGGTTCAACTGGGTGACCTGGATATCTACGTCTGCGGTTATATTGGCAGCAACATCAACAGTGACCGTATCCGCCACACTAGGCACCGTGTTGGTATCCCAGTTGGCAGTATTGCTCCAGGATGTGCCATCGCCATTTCCAGTCCAAGTAATAACAGCCATTCTATTTCCTTAAAACCAAAATAAAGAGGATAAAATTGACCATGTATTGAGCATCTAGTGCTTTATATAAGCACTAAAAATTGGTCAAATATTGAGATGCACTAATTACTTTTTTGGGACTCTTTGCAGAATATGCTTGTTCCCAACTTTACAGATTCAACAAGATTATCCAGTGTTCTTAAAGTTAATTCCGTATATTCTCTCAATTAGATTTTTTTATTTAAATATTTTTGACTATCCTCTAGGGGTTTAATCTTTTATATAGAGGATTGTTTGTAAAAACTTCATGAAAATATTGTCTAACAATTACCGGAGCGGTGGGAATGAGTATAGTATGTGGAGGAATATAATAAATCCGATCGCACTCTTTATATTTTTTGTTCTCTAAAGATTTAGCCTTAAAGAGTACCTGCTAGGGTACTGTCAAAGCTTGACAGAGCAGGCAAACTAGATTTTAGTGAGTAGCGCTTAAGCAGGTTGTTACTGCGACTGAACCCGTGCAAGCGGCAAGACGAAGCGATCGCCGCTAGCGCATGAAGCTGTTGTGTACCTAACTTACAAGTTGATGTTTGTCCCAGTTTTTGTGGGACAGGCATCTTGCCTGTATCGAGTATGCCAATTAAATGCGCAATAGCGGCAGGATTTTAAAAACGCCTCATGAACTCAATCTATGTCAAATAACCACGATTACAAAGCAGCAGCTAGCTCTGAAATATTTCTGGAGCAAAGATTAAGCTGTCTGGTTGCGAAAGCCTGTAACCATCAAGCCGGAAGCGCTGAGCGTCAGAAAACCTTAACTCAAATTATTCGGTTAATCCAAAATAAGCTTTGGAAAGAGAATACCCCTTACTATCAAGATGCATTACAACAAACCTGGCTCTATTTCTGCCAAAATATTGGCGAAGGAAACACGAGAAAATCTGACGACTATAATCAATGCAGTACCGTTATCGGGCTAAATTTATACTTGAGGCAACGACTGCGCGATTTCTACATTAACACTGAAAAGGAAGAACTCACAAAAGATTCAATGCCGGGAAAGTATCTCGATGCGGGTGAACCCAATCAAACCGTTGACTCAGTAGAGAATATTCCAGCAAAACCTAACGGTTCCCCACTCCTTGAAGAGGTAAAACAATGGGTTGAAACCGATCCAGAGGGTGAATTACGCCGCCTTCACATTACCGAACGTCCAGAGGTGACGTGTCAGGTGTTAATCCTGCGACGCTTGCCCCCAGAAGACAGTTGGCAAACCCTGGCAGCAGAATTTAACTTACCAATTTCAATGCTGAGCAGTTTTTATCAGCATCTGTGTCTGCCGTGTTTGCGTAAATTCAGTGAATATCAGGGCTACCTAGAACATGAACTATGAACTATTTGCCGCACAGCAGTAAGGGCAGAGTAACTGACGCCAGCAGTTCCTTCACCCGGATGAGTTGAATCTCCCACTAGCCACAGCTGACTGATAGGCGTGCGAGTGGCAAAGCCGAAAGGTCCAAACGTGGGAATCCGTTGACCAATACCGCCAACGATACCTTGGTCACGACCTGTGTAGTGGGCAAACGTGCGGGGAGTTGCGGCGTCTTGATAGATAATGGTTTCGGGTTTCAAGTAAAAATACTGACCGAGACATGCGATCGCCTCTTCTGTATACCGTTGCTTGAGCACCTCATAATCCTCCTTAGAACCTTGCCACCACATCCGGGTATCGGTAAACGAAGAGGCAATAATGGTCGCTTTGCCCTCCGGTGCGCGACCATCTCCAGGGTGACTCACTGAGACAAAGAGGGAATTGTTCTCGCCAATTGCCCCTTCGTAATCGTAGAGAAACTGAAGATGCGGCGGGCAATCCGCAGGAATTGCACTCTGGTCAACGCCGAGGTAAATAACAAATGCTCCCGATGCAGGCGGTAACTTATCCACCCGTTGCTTGTAGCCCGCAGGTGCTTGTTCTCCTAATAACTTGACAAGATTTTGCACCGTGACGTTGGCAACGACTTCATCAGCGGGTTCTGTCCAAACGTCCCCAGTTTTCTGGTTGCGAATTCTAAGTGCGATCGCTTTTCCACCTGAGACTTCAACCTGTTCGACAGTATGGCGCATCTTCAGCTTACCGCCATATTTTTCCAGGGCTTCAACTAAGCGATCGCTCAGTACCTGCATGCTTCCTTTCAGATGAAATAGGCCTTGCGGTTCCTGGGAAACACCTAACGCCGTTGCTGCATACAGCAATGCTGTCTCGTCACCATCTACCTGGGAATAAAGCTTCAACTGCAAATCCAGAAACGTTCTCAAACGTTGGTCTTCATACAATCCATATCCCCGTAACGCATCTCCCACCGTCAAAAAGGTGAAGGGCAGGGTAATCAAGGTATCTGGACGAACTGCCGACACCAGTTGCCACAAGTCCCATACGTTACGGGGTGGCAGCACTGGGTCGCGGGATTGAAACTTCCAGCTAGCCTCGAACAATGTCGTCATCAATTGCCAAAAGGGTTCGCTGCCAGGAAACTGCTGTTGCCGTTCTGCCTTCCATTTTTCTGGGTCGCGCCAAA
>JAIUYC010000916.1 GCA_020216575.1 Coleofasciculus sp. S288
TAGACCATCAATCCCCCCAACAACCGCAATCGAATGCAAGTCAATCAGCCAGAGCAGCAGTCGAACAGGAGGAATGCCCTAAATGCGAGGAAAATAAACAGGACTCGCCTACTCTTACCGCCAGCAACAAGCCTGAAGAGGCAACACCCAAAGGCGCATCTGGAAACAACTCCGTCACGAAAACTCTCCCGGACAAAAATCAGCCCTCCGATCGCCAAACCCTTCAAGTTTCGATTCCCACTGAACCCGCGATCGCAGCCTTGACGCAAGCAACGCAATCCTCGAACTGGGACTTAGGGACGCCCAGACAACGAGGAAAAAACCGATGGGAATGGGAAGCCGTTCACTGCATCACGCAACAACGAGCAAGAGTACAGGTTTTTGGTCGCAACCACAAAACCCAAGTTTATCTGTATCCGTCCCCCTCTACGACCGACTCAACCGAGGACTTAACACCACTCGACTCCTCCCCAGAAGACAACACCCCGGAAGACCGCTTGATCGTCACTCCCTTAGGTGCTGCGCTGGGAATTGGTGCGTCCTGCTTCCGAGTTCTAATTGGTCCTTATGAAATTGTTATGGACTGCGGGACTCGTCCGAAAGGGTATGACCCCCTGCCAGCCCTAGAATACATAGAAAATCCAGACTTGTTAATCATTTCCCACGCCCATCAAGACCACTTGGGCGCCGTTCCCGTTTTTCACAGTCGCTATCCGGGTACTCGGATGATTTGCACTCCTGGCACTCGTGAAATTGCTCACATCATGTTGCAAGATTGTCTGAAGGTGCAACAGCGATCGGAAGACTCTCCGGAACTGTTCGATGAAACGGACTTGGAGCGCACCTTATTCCGCCTCGAAACCGAACCCATTGGTATCGACTTTGAACCCCTGCCAGGATTGAAGGTACGCTTTATCCATGCGGGTCATATTTTAGGAGCGGCTTGTATTTATCTACGGTATGGTTCGCGATCGCTCCTTTACACCGGAGACTACAACACGACCTCTAGCCGCACCACGAACGGGCTACAGCTTGGAGATTTACCGGCGGCAGACGTTCTGATTACCGAGTCCACCTATGGCAGCGACGTTCATCCAGCCAGGAAAACACAAGAGACGGCATTGATGGAAGCGATCGCAGAAGTAATTCAAGCAGGCGGTAATGTCTTGATTCCTGCCTTTGCCTTAGGGAGAGCACAGGAAATCCTCCTAGCAATCCGCACATATCACTTATTCCACAAACTGAAAATCCCCATCTATGTTGATGGCTTAGTCCGAGCGGTTACGGATGTTTTTCGGGAGAATTTGGAATTACTGCCGGCTTCTGTGCAGAACTTTGTCAAGCAAAATGGTCAAGAGCCATTTTTTAACCCAACGGGTACGCCTCCCGTGATTCCCATCGCTTCTCCCAGAGAACGCCCCCTGGCAATGGCGCATCCAAGTGTGATTATCGCCAGTTCTGGGATGCTCACAGGGGGTCCATCGGTCTATTATGCCGGCGTGTTGCTAGAGCGGGACAACGCTGCCGTCTTCATCTCTGGCTATACCGATGAAGAATCCCCCGGACGGTTGCTTCAGAATCTCCAAACCGGGGACACGATTGAATTGGATGGAAAGCAGGTGACGGTGAAGGCGCAAGTGAGACGGTTTAACTTGAGCGCTCATGCCGATAAAGTGGGGTTGGGACAGGTGATTAATCGCGTGAATCCCAAACACCTGATTCTCATTCACGGCAGCACCAAAGCTTTGCATGACCTCTCCTCGTCTGGAGACTTGCGTTCCAAAGCCTACATCCATATCCCCAGTGTGGGAGACAAGGTTGAGTTCGGTCAAGCACCAGAACACCTGAGTGCAATGCAAATCACCAAAATTGCACAGCCTCAGGAGTTTGAGGTGGTGGTGGAAGCGGAAGTCGAGGGCGCATGGTTGCGCATCCCAGAAGACGTTGTGGAGTCTGACCCTCGTTGGCAGATGTTGGCGAGTAGTGGGATTCTGCGAGCAAAGTGGGATGGACTCAATTTGAAACTGAGTCCGATTACATCGCAGAGTGTAGCACGGCAGAAGGCAATTCAGATGGCGATCGCATCTGGCGAAGATTGCTGTGCTGTGTGCCAGTTTTTTACTCCCGGTTCCTGTCAGTGTGAAGATAGTCCCCTATTTTCCCTACAAGTCGATCCGGCTGGCAAGTGTACGGAGTTTAATCGTTCCTAATTTCAACTAACCGCGCCAAGCAGCTTATAAATCAGAGAGTTGATAATGCCCAGAGCAACTGCGCCAATCAAGGCACTCCAAAACCCCCAACGTAGGCGGCACCCTCCAACTAAATAAGCCGCTAAGCCAAAAATAATCGCGTTCAGAACGATACTAAATAAGCCCAAAGTCAAGAAATTAATGGGCAAGGTTAAGACAAAAAGAACCGGGTACAGTAAGGCATTTAAAATCCCGAATACAACGGCCGACCACATCGCTTTGCTAAAACTGTCAATTTCAACCCCTGTTGGCAGTTTGGAAATGATGTATAAGCTGACAGAGGTAACGAGCCAAGCAATGAGAAGATTTACCAGGTTCATGTATGTATTTCCTTAGCGCATCGCACTATACATTAAACCGGAAAAGCATTACATCTCCTTCTTGCACAATATATTCTTTACCTTCAGAACGAACTAACCCTTTCTCCTTCGCTGCATTCATCGAACCCGTCGATACGAGAGCGTCGTAAGCCACCGTTTCAGCACGAATAAAGCCCCGTTCAAAATCACTGTGAATCGTACCCGCCGCTTGAGGTGCTTTCATTCCCGCCTTAATTGTCCAAGCGCGGGTTTCCTTGGGACCAGTCGTTAAGAAGGTTCGCAAGCCTAAAAGGTCGTAGGTAGCACGAATCAATGATTTCAACCCACCTTCTTCAACCCCTAAAGACGCCAGAAAATCAGCTCGTTCCTCTTCAGATAATTCCACGAGTTCTGACTCCACTTGTGCCGAAACAACGACCACTTGAGCGTTGTCCACAGCCGCAATTTGCCGCACTTGCTCTACCCATTCGTTACCCGTTGCCAAGTCATCTTCCGACACATTGGCTGCATAGATGACGGGTTTGGCGGTGAGCAGTCCCAAGGACTTC
>JAIUYC010000917.1 GCA_020216575.1 Coleofasciculus sp. S288
AATCATCAAACAAATCATCAAATAGGGACTCATCCTCACTCTGCGCCACTTTGCTTACAGCATTTCGTGCTTTGTCTAACTCAGCCTTAACCGCACTCTGAATATGGCTCATACTCTCCTGACATGATTTTGCATAGTCCTTATCTAGAGACTCAATATTGTGAGCTAGATAATCAAGAACTAAATCAAAAACTCTGTTGGCATCGTCAGGATTGGAACAATCAGCAACCTCACACTGAACAACCTTAATAGTGTCAATACTGCTCTGTAATGCTTCACACGCTCTGAGGTTATTAATGCTGTGGTTGAGAATCATAAAAGACCTGCCTGCCAAATTATTCAATGCTTTGGCAGCAATATCATAAAGCTGTGTATCTACTTTCTCCCATTGATAGCGCTTCCAATCGGGTCGGCGGATGAAGAGAACGACATCTACCTCTTGTCCTAGAGTTTGTAGCATTAACTCTTCATCGCCTAGCTTGGTGTCGCCTAATCCTGGTACATCAACCAGCGCAATCTTTCCTGCATCAGAATTTTTGAAAGGACAAAATATCTTGACCTCTCGTACTGCTAAATGTTTAAAAGTCGTGAGACGCCGATCTTTATCACGTTTTTGAATAACATAATCTGGGATTTCCTCATTCCTAATCTGGAGCGTCTTCATTGTCCCAGGAGTGAGCAAGTCTCGATACCTTTCTAGGTTGTAGTGATAATCCTCCCGTAGGCGCTTATACGTTTCTTCATCAGTAGCACCACTAGGCGGCTGCTCGGGAAATGGCTTATTAGCAAAATCATCTAGGCTAGTTGGCTTGTCACTAAAGCCCAGTTTGTCGTAGTACAGCCAAATTACCTCTTCTAGAAATGACTGCTGTGAATGTAGTGTGACCTCAGCTCTAGTCGCCTCATCTTTATTTTCAATCGTACTGCGAACGGCTGTGCAGGCTCCCCCTTCATAGGCGGGAATCTCATTATCTGTCAGTCCACTCAGGCTTTTTAGCAGAGTACTCTTTCCTTGCCCCATTAGTCCCACCACACCAATATTGAGGGTAGGGCGTGAGAGACGTTTCCTTAGAGTCTTAAGCTTCTTGGACTCTTCCTCAATTAACTGAATCGAAGAAACATCGATTTGCTTCAACTGCCCAATGACATTTGAGTCATCAATCCGCGTCAGCAGTTGATTGCGGTTCTCCTCAAGATTACGCAGTGCTGAGGTAAGAGACTTGAGATTTGCCTCTGCTCCTTCAATTCTCTGCGCCAAGGGACGACGCTTCTCAATAATGCTGGCAATTCTCGCAGTCCTATTTGTGTTCATGTAGCAGTGTTGTTAATCCGTGTTTCGGAACCTACTTGAAGGGTAGATAAACAACACCCAGTAAGAAAATGTTGAATTTACCTAGAAAAAGAATTGTTTGGCAGACGTAAGTTAGGTGATTGTACGGTTGTCCTCATCCCAACGTAGCGGGGAGAAAGCGCTGAGCTAACGGGTTAGAGCGATCGCATTTTTATCGAATCGTGCATATACGCGATCACTCTTAAGTAAATTCATTACTGATACTTAGTGAAGGCGATCGCATTCTGCCAACCGATCTAAAAAAGCGATCGCCTCTCTACTCCATTCAACCCAGTTCACTCTGGGTCGATATCGATTCCCTCAAATGCCTCAATCAGTTCATCAATCGTGCATTGATACCCTTCACACATACGCTTGATTTCAGATGGCGTTCCTCTAGGTAGGACGCTTCCCGCTTCCCATTTAGCAACGGTTGAGGGACTTTTTCCAATCAAAGCCGCGAATTGGACTTGAGTTAAACCTGTGCGCTGACGCAAATCGGCTGGTGTAAGACGCTTGTCACTTTCCTTGGGCATATTTCATCGATTACTTGTAAAGCATGGCTACTCATGCTTTACTATTCGTTAGGCAAAATGAAAAGGCAAAGGGCAGAAATCATTCTAACTGCCCTTCGTTCCTTGCATTCTTTCAACAATACAATCCCATGAAACACACTGATTGGCTACGCCTTCAAACGGAAGGCGAGAACATTTGCGCTGTTCTCAGACAACAAAATTACCAATGCCTTAAACAAACCCGCCGCTTGTCCTGGAAAATTACCAAAGAAGGTATATCCTATCTCCTGACTTGGCTACCAGCCCCCGTGAGTGAATGGAGCCTTATCCCAAACCAAACCACTCCAACACGGGAAAAGCTTTGGAACTTAGTTCAAAGTACGCTCAAAGCGTTCAGAGAGGGAGAAGTCATCACCTACCAACGAACGTCCCAACCAGAAGACTTTTCTCGTCCTTGGGCGATTATGCGTCTCTTACCCGACCTCAGACGCTACACCGTCGCCAGATTCCAAAACCGCCAAGACGCCCACGACCATCTCAGATTCCTCAACCGTGTCATCCCAACCGCTAAGTTTGAAGTGATCTTCGATGTCCCCTCAGATGTGGAGGGCTAGAAAGCAATAATTCGCCAAATTATTCCTGATTTGTTGTCAGTGGTTAGTAGTCAATGGTTATCCGTCTTGGTTGCGACGGACAACTGATAACTGACAGAAAATCCAACGGTGGATTTTAGAAGTTAAATTCCCAGCAGCTTACCCTGGAATGCGCCATGACCGCACCCATTTCCCTCATCATTACGGTCTACAATCGAGAACGCTACCTTAGTGCAGCGATCGCAAGTGTCCTCTTCCAAACCCATCGTCACTTTGAACTGCTAATTTGGGATGATGGTTCCACGGATCGTTCCTTGGATATCGCCCTCACCTATGCGAAACGCGACTCACGGGTGCGGGTGGTTGCAGCAGAGCATCAAGGCGAAGCCGCTTCACGGAAAGCAGCCGTTGAGCAAACCACTGGAACTTACATTGGCTGGGTAGACAGCGATGACTTGCTAGCCTCCACCGCACTTCAAGAGACGGTGGCAGTATTGGATACCAACCCGGATGTGGGACTTGTCTACACAGACTATTGGACTATTGACGCCAATAACCAAGTTACCCACTACGGAAAGCGCTGTCACATTCCTTACTCCAAAGATGAACTGCTGTGTAAATTCATGACGTTTCACTTTCGGCTGATCCGTCGTTCTGTCTTTGACCAAGTGGGTGGGA
>JAIUYC010000918.1 GCA_020216575.1 Coleofasciculus sp. S288
CACAGACACTGCTGTATATGGTATCAGTTGGGCAGTTGAACTCCTAATCGCCGAAGCAATTCTGCTTGTTAATGGTTCGGTATTGGCACTGGCAACTGCCACTATCATCCTGGGATTGGTAACGCTTTTTGCCTGCGTCGGGTTGCTGGCACTACACCCACGGCGCCCGATTCCCTTACGCAGCAGTGAGAGTTTGCCGTTGCTTTATGCTCTCTTGGGCTTTGGCTTGCGTTGGGGTTACTTTAACAATTGGACAGGACTATTAACCCTCGGTGCTGCTTTAACCGGAGTTGGTGTTGGGCGTCGTCGGGAAGCGTGGAAGCCACTCACGTATCTCTCCCTGGCGGGTATCTCCGTTGCTTGGTATGAACTGGTGCTTTACCAGATGCTACAGGGAACTGGAGGGAGTGCGGCAGATGCTTTTACCATTTTGGCAGGTGTGGCGACAGCGATCGCGTTTGCCTACCGTTTGTTAGCTTGGTTTTGGCAGTCGCGGACTGAGGAACCATTTTTGAGCCTGAGTGTGGCAGAAATTAAAACAACGGCTCACATTCACTGGTTCATCGGCAGTTTCCTAATGGTAATAGCAGGTGCGATCGCGATCAATGGGGATACCTTGCCACGCCTTGCAGGAATTGCAATCACCCTGTGCCTGCTTCTCGCCACTTATACGTTAATGCAGGGACGCCGAAATGCTAGCTATAATGCCGCCAACATCTGGGTTTATATCGGCTGTTTTGAACTGGTGGCGACGGTTGTTTTCGCTCGGCTAGTTTGGAGTGAATTGAGTGTACTGGATGCCTGGTTTCCCCTCATCGCTTGTGGTGTAGCCTGCGTGACGTATGAACTCCCTTGGCAGCGTTGGGGATGGATTAAAACTCCCTGGAAACGCTCAGCCGTACTGCTACCAATCTTTACGGTTTGTGCAACAACCGAGGTTATTTCTGATCTCAGCCTGCTGTTGGTGGCTGGGTTCTATGCTTGGATTGCTCAACGCAGCTCGAATATCCGCTTTACCTATATTAGTGTGGTGTTGGTAGATTGGGCGATCGGGCGTTGGCTTGAACGCTTACAATTAACCGATGATCCCTTGTGGTACGCTTCGCTTTTTGGGCTATCACTCCTATATATCGCGCAATTTGATCCAGGTTTGAAGCAACGCGAACAGAGGGACAGCCGTCACTATCTCCGCATCTTGGGGAGTGGCATAATTTGCGGGGTGGCTTTACTCTTTCATCAAGACACAGGACTTATCCCCGCCATTATCGGTGCGATCGCTATTTTTGCCGGATTAATCTTGCGCGTGCGAGCATTTCTGTTTGTCGGCACTGCCACATTTTTACTAACAGTGTTTTATCAACTGGTAATTCTTATTTTCGAGTATCCGTTTATCAAATGGGTTGTCGGTTTGATTGCTGGCATCATTTTCATCGCTATGGCAGCTAACTTTGAAACCCGCCGCGAGCAAATCGCTTCTGTCCTTCGCAGCAGCCGTAATGAATTAGATACTTGGGAATAACTTACCGTTCGGCTATCAAAGTGAAGCAAGAGAGTTTACTGCCCTGGTTTCGGTGGCTTACTCAGTGGGTACGCCGAGCCTTTCTGAAACAGCGTGCAAACAAACAACCGTTAACACTCTTCGAGCGAATCTACTCCACTGATGAACTCACGATGCTTTTATCGGTGGAACGAGATGCGCCTGGGGCAGTCGCTACCTGGTACTTGCTCCATCTAGAGAATCCCCATCACAATTTGGTCATCACCCTCGACAATATAGCAGCGATTAGATTGGCATTGCGGAAGGAGCAGATCAAAGATAGTACGATGTCAATGCTCGAACTCTCTCTAGTTCAGGAAACCCCAGTCATCCGAACTCATCGGTTTAGCATTCAGTGGATTACCAAGCTGAGCAGCGATCGCACGATTTTGAGTATGATTGGAACTTGGGATGCCGACCTTCAAGGCAATAGCTTTGACCCAAATGCAAATGCGACTACAATCCTTCGCTTAGTTGCGCGAGAAGCGTTGAACTTACCACCTATCCCTGGAGTACCTTGGCGGCTACGGATGACCAAGTTTCCATGGTCTGAGAGTGTGCAAAGTTACGCGAGTGCCGTATTAGGGGAAAAGCACGACTGCCACATCAAAAAGTTGAATCTCAAACATCTCAAGTTTAAAGGGGGACACGCCTGAGGTAGAGATAATAAGCGTTGAACCCACTGCTACATACAGTTGAATATATACGGATTTAACCCCTCTTTTGTTATTTCCGGGCAAGAATTACGAATTTTGTAGGGTTAAAGCATTCTTGCGTTAAATCTGGCATGAAGCGTAGAAGTCTTATCCAAGAATGCTAGGCTAACGCCCAGGCTCTACGCCCTAAAGTAACAAAAGAGAGTTACCAGTGACCAAGGGTTATGGCTGAGGATTTAAACCTCGCCTAAAACCTTCTATAGGCAGAGGTGGGGACTCTTACTCCCGGAGAAAATTAGTAAATTACTGGTCACTGCTCACTGAGATTGACGCAAGGCGTAGAATGTCATTACCCTCTCCAAAAGTATTACTCCAGCGATCGCCAACTTGAGAAGAACGAGTGGTTAGTCGTTAGTAGTCAGTCATCAGTGGTGCAAGCATAATCAATCTACTAACCGCCTTTACCAAGAAAAGTAGAGGGCTCCAAGGCAGAAGGCTCCAAGACAGAAGGGAAGGAATAAAGGCGATCGCTCTCACAAGCATGCAGCATTTTTGCAGTTGCGACAACTCTGATCATGACAGAGACACTGTTAAATCAAGCCAAGGCTTTAGGCTTCGTTTGTAACGAGGATAATCAGGGAAATTTACACATTTTTCCCCAAAAAACAACAGAAAGATGGAAATTACGACGAGTTGGAGACCAATGGTTGCTGCTCGTTGGTGATATTCCCCAAGTTTGTCTTCACCCTCATGAAGCAATTTCCTTTTTAAAGCGCCGTCGAGCAACCTTAAACCATTAGGCATCATGCACAACAAAGGATGAAAATTCCTGACTCCTGACCCCTATTTTCAAATCAGCAGGAAAGTGTTTGTTTAGCTAAAACAGCATTCATCCCCATACTGAAATTTGAGCGGGGCAT
>JAIUYC010000919.1 GCA_020216575.1 Coleofasciculus sp. S288
GCCATGGGCAAAATAAATAGTATGAATGCAGAGGAGCTAAATGAGATTGAAAAAAAATTTATAACTAGTATGAATGCTGCTTATTCTATATTTGGTAAATATGCATTTCGTAAAATTATCAAAAATAATTCCAAACAACAGCCCCTTAATAAATCTTTATTTGAAGCTTGGTCAGTTACCCTTAGTAAACTGAATAACGAAGAGATTGAACTTCTCAAACAACGGAAGAAAGAAGTAATAGATAAATTTACTAATTATATAGATCAAGATGATGAATTTGTTAGATCCATATCTCAGGCTGCCGAAAAAGTTATCTATAGATTTGGTACTATCGAAAAAATTATTCAACAAGTGCTTTCATGATTATTTTACTGCGGTTGAGAAACTTCAAAGCTTTTGAAGACCAGATACTTGAACTCAAAAGCCTAACCCTACTTTCCGGTCTTAACAGTACGGGTAAATCTTCAGTTCTGCAAGCATTACTCCTGCTGCGTCAATCTTACAAACAAGATTTATTACCAGAGATAGGTTTAGCTCTTAACGGTGATTTTGTTTGTATTGGTACGGCTCAAGATGCACTGTTTGAGGATGCAAAAGAGAACTCAATTGGGTTTGAACTTATTTGGAAAGATGGCAAGCAAGGGACATGGCTTTTTAACTACAACCCAGAGGCAGATGTTCTAGCTATCACTTCACCGCCAACTGTCCCTGATATATATCACTCCAGTCTTTTCAACGATAACTTCCACTACCTACAAGCAGAACGGGTTGGTCCTCGAACATACTTCGAGATATCAGATTTTCAAGTACGACAGCACCAACAACTCGGAACTAAAGGCGAATACACCGCACACTTTATATCTATTTATAGAGATCAAAATATTCCCTATGCTAATCTCAGCCACCCAAAGGCAATTTCGCTTAATCTAAGAGAGCAAATTGAGGCATGGCTAGGAGAAATCAGCCCAGGTACACGCCTGGAAATCAAGTCTAATCCGGATATGGATCTAGTAAGCTTTCAATATTCCTATGGACTCAGCAACGCTCGTCGTGCCACCAATGTTGGTTTTGGCATTACCTACACCTTACCAATTATTGTCGCAGTACTTACATCTTCACCAGGTACGCTCATTCTAGTGGAAAATCCAGAAGCCCATCTCCATCCCAAAGGGCAATCAAAAATGGGTGAATTATTAGCACTTGCAGCGAGTTGTGGCGTTCAAGTTGTGATAGAAACTCATAGCGACCATGTTTTAAATGGAATTCGTCTTGCCGTTCATGGCGGCAAACTTGACCCCAAAGATGTTCAGTTGCACTACTTTGAACGCAAAGAAAAAGAAGGACAAGCTGTAACTGAAGTAGTGTCGCCACGCATTGATCGAAACGGACGAATCGATCAATGGCCAGATGGCTTCTTTGATGAATGGGATAAGAGCTTAATTACATTACTAAAGCCGAGGGACGCCTAGCGCATGGACTTGGAGATGGTATTGAATGAGTTGTCCTTGCAAACTCCTGCTGATAATGCTCAAACAGCACGGCAACGGATGTCAGACCTCATCACCACAGCCCGGGCAGCTGCTGAACTCGGTGTCAATCCAACCCTTCGCACTCATAGCGAGTTTTATGCGACTGTACTTGCACCTGATTATTCTCTGTCTGATTGGCTCATCGATAGAAGTGTGGATCGGGAAGAATCACGATTTATTCTCTTATCTACAAAGACCCCTTTCTTAGCGGATATTCAGGATTCTGAAATTGAGGATAGAAACCTACGCTCCGAGTTTCGCTATGAGGGAGACTTAGCTGAAGGTCTTGGTATTGCTTACTTACTTGAATCTCTCGCGTTAAGCGTCAGCTCGGAGCCGCGATGGGAATCGAGCAGTTTAGTTTTGGATACGACTTGGCTTGAAGATGATGAAAACCTGAACTCAGAGACAGTAACAGTTTTTCACGCTAGCCAAGTCGATCATATACAGGGACACATTGCTTGGATACAGAACCGCCTCAGAACAGGCGTTCGTAATGGATTGGATCTTTGGAATCGCAGAAGTGAACTATTCCCTTCCTTGAGTTTTTGTGAAACTGTAAGCAACCAGATGCAGAGTCTCAGTAGTGGCAATCCCATGCTACGACAGGTTGTAAAACGGTTGTTTGAGCTTGAGGACTACTGTAAAAGTTGGACATCTGGCTCTTTTAATCCAGACAATCTTCCTAGCAAGGCTACGCCTGAGAGTGAGACAAGGCTGCAGAAGTTCAGACAGGAATTAACTTTTACATGTCCTGATGGCGAGAAGCGTATCTTCAGTTTGCACCTCCGTATGACACCAGGAGCTTGGCGGCTTCATTTCTGCGTAGAATTAGGGCCAGGACAGATAATTATCGGGTACATTGGTTCTAAAATCCAATAATCTCAACACTCAAAAGACTTTTACCGATAGGTTTTGAATAGCAGGCGATCGCTCTTTATCTAACCCACTGCTGAAGGGGTGAAAGCGTCAGTGGCTTGGTTAGGGAATCAACTGCATAAGCTGCCAACAGCGAGAGACATATCTAGATGGGACTTGATTCTTTCCTGTTGAGGTGAACCGTGCATCCTACTCCTGAGCCTTCTTCCAAGAAAACTGCCCAACTTCCGACCTCTACCCCCTGCACGTCTGTCCCCCTCGACCTCTTAAAAACTGGGCAATTGCTGGCTTTGACGCCTGAGTGTCGGGGAGGGTTGATTATCCAAAAGCGGTTTTATGCCGATTTTGTGGGTTCTGGTGCTGCGGTAGGTGGTAGTTTTGATGTTAACTGTACTTCGGTTTACGCGATCGGGAAGGTTGAATTCTATGCGCCAACTACTTATGAGGAACGCCAGCAAGCCTTCCAGAAGCGAATTGCTTATACCCACAAGCTGGGAGAAATTTTGCTAGAGCTAGCACCTCTGCCTCGTGCCTTTTTAATTATTAATCAATTGTCGCAGTGGTTGGGAGCTGATAAAGTCAAAAAAATTCCTCCTGAGTTAATTGCCCAGTTAGGGGGAGTATTACCAAAAACGGCTGTTATTGCCCTACAGAAACACTCGACAGGAAATACCTCCCGTAATTTGAATGCATTGAAGGCTCGCT
>JAIUYC010000920.1 GCA_020216575.1 Coleofasciculus sp. S288
CAGGTCATCCTTCCGATCACGAAGCCGTTGCCAACGCCTACTGGCAATACTATCGCCAGAACCAAACGGTTTTTCCCGGCGAAACCATCGCGCCGGATTACCGTCAGCGCATTGCACAAGCCTATCCCTTTCATCCCGACCTGATCGACGTGCTGCGGGATCGCTGGGGAACCATCCAAGGTTTTCAGAAAACGCGGGGTGTCTTGCGTCTATTGGCTTTGGTGGTCAGCAATCTGTATCGCCAGAATCATGGCGCACCCCTAATTCATGTGGGGCATATTGATCTGTCAGACCCGGAAATCCGCCGCGAGTTGCTCGGTCATGTCGATAGCCCCGGTGGTTATGATTCCGCTATTGGTTCCGATATCGCGGGACTTCCCGGTTCAAAGGCAGAGGCATTGGATCAGCGTATCGGTGGCGATTACTACCGTTTTGGTTTATGTGAAGGTTTGGCAACCAGTCTATTCATGTATTCTCATAGCGGAGCGGCAGGGTTCGTAGGTGGGAGCAAACCGCAACTCTGGTTGGGTATGCTTCAACCGGATGTGATGCCTGCACTGGCGGCTGATGCCTTCAGCAAGCTGGAAAGCGAACTCTGGTACATGGAAAAGGAAGGAACTGTCTTCCGTCTAGGTGTTGATCCGAATCTCAACATGATGCTTGTGCAGCGTATGGATGCCCTGCGACAGGATCGGGATAAACTCGTCGAGATTGTCTACAGCACTGTTGAAGCCCTCGCTGGGACGAATTTTGGCAAAGCCATCATCTGGGCAGAAGATTCCCGTCTGGTGCGCGACAACAACACCCTCAAGCTCGTTATTGCACCGCCCTCTGCCACCTTTAGAGAAGATGACCCAGAATTGCGAGCGCAACTTTACATGGATGACATCCTCAAAAATGCAGGAGATCGGCATCGCCAGTTTCGCAACACGATCATTTTCGCGCTACCTACCCCCGAAGGCATGGCTAATATTGAGCAAGCGGCAATTCGTTTGATCGCACTCGAAGAGATCAAAAACTCTACAGGACGCAATCTGAAAGACTATCTCCGTGAAGAACTGGACCAACAACTTGCCGCTGCACGAGTAGGTTTACCCTCAGCTATTTGGGGAGCATACATTGTGACCGGAACTGCTGGGCGTGATAACGACTACTGGATTGTTTGGGAAAGTGGTATCAAACCCTACCGCCAAAATGATACTCTCAGCCAGCGGATTTGGGAGCGGCTAACAGATAGCGAGCGGTTGTTAGAAAAATTCGACCCGGATTATCTTGTTCGTTCTGGAGATGGGCGATTTGCCATCCTCTGGCCTGCCGATCAATTTGCTGTCAAAACACAAGATTTATGGGATTCGTTTGCTCGATATGATTACCTCCCTATGCTTGCATCACAAAGGGTATTGCAAGAGACCATTGCTTGGGGGGTGCAGCGCGGTTTGTTTGGCTACGCCACTGGCAGCCCGCAAAAACCGGATAACCTGTCCTTCAATCAGCCTGTACGGGCTGATCAATGTCCCATCAGCGAATTTGCTTGGCTAGTCAGTGCGACACATGCCAATGATTTGTTGACTCCACCGCCAGTCTCTGATGAGTGGCAACTTACTGATGAACCAATGGATGAGACTTTTGAGGGAGATGACACAGCCACTCCCGATGAAAGTATGCCCTCAGCCTCTAGGCGATATGGAGAAATAAACGTTGATATTGATGTTGAACCTCTGGATTGGCGACAGTTTTATAATTCAGTGATTGAACCCCTAATCAAGAAAGGTGCAAAGGTTCGCCTCCATATCAATCTATCTGCCACTCACGAGAATGGTTTCGATGTTGATTTTGTTGAGCTAAGTATTCGGGAAAGTATTGTCCAGATCAATCGCAATGCACAGATTGATATCGAAGAGAAGTAGAATGCAAGTCAAATCCTCTACTTGACGAAGGGATTTATACGTTCTTATGAGACATTTGGATAATCCCCTGGAAGCCTTTGAAAGTGAGAGCATTGACCGCTTGGTGCAATACAAGGAGGGTCAGCATTTTGACCGTAAGCGTAAAAGCCAGCCTAAAGATTTTGCACAATGGTTAGTTGGGTTTGCCAATGCCAATTTATCTGGGGGGATTTTGCTGTTAGGTGTAGATGATGATTGCACCATCATAGGCTTAAAAGCTGCATACGGTAAAGACTATGACTATCGCAATGAGATTCGGCGTTGCGGTGAATATGTTTCTCATGTGGTGCCACAATGCAAGTTCCTACCCGTAAAAACTGCTAAGGATGAAGATGATGAGATATGTATCGTTTATGTGCCATACTCTACACAAGTAGCCACTACATCAAACGGCGATGTATATCTGCGGATTGGCGATCAGAATAAGAAATTACAACCTGATGAGATCGTTCAGTTACGCCAAGAACGTGGTCAAGACATTCCTTTTAGCAACTTACCCACTGGGGTTGTGGTAAGGGCTGCTCAGTTGCATTCTGGTGTTGTCAGCGATTATTTGCAACGCACTGGCGGACAGACTCAAGCTATCGAATTAGAGCGAGTTCTATTGAATCGCCACCTTGCCATAGAGGTTCGAGGTGAAAATTACCTCACAAAGGCAGGGCTTCTTTTGCTTGCCCAAGATCCGCGTTATGAGATTCCAGGCGCGTTTGTAAGGTTTCTGAAATATGAAGGGCGTGAGGCACTTTATGGTGAAAATCTAAATGTTGTACAAGATGAAACCTTTTTTGGACCAATCCCACTCGTTGCCCAACGTCTTCGGGATTATATACCCACGCAATTAAGGCAGTTCCGTTACTTAGGAGGAGATAAAAAATTTATTGTTGACCCAGAATTGCCGGAAGATGCGTGGTTTGAAGTGATAATCAATGCCCTCGTCCATCGTGCATATCATATGGTCAACGATAGTATTGTTATCCGTTTGTTTGAGGATAGACTTGAAGTCATTAGCCCAGGTAGCTATCCGACAGGGGTAAACCCAAGCGAGTTCCCAAGTGGTGACGTTTCACGTCCTCGCAATGTTACCATTATGAATTTCATGCGAGATATTCAATATGTGCAAATGTACCATGAAGGCACAAAACGTATTTTTGCTGCTATGGAAGCT
>JAIUYC010000921.1 GCA_020216575.1 Coleofasciculus sp. S288
AATGAGTTTCCATTCATAAGGAATGCTTTAACCTTTCTTTGAAACGAGAAAACGTTTATTATGAATGACGACCCGAATTCAATAAATGTGTACTTGTTCGTTGAATTCGGGTTCACTTTCCTTTGAAACAGGAACCCGTTACCGATTAAGGGTAACCCAAATTCAATCAAGGACACTCCAAATAGCGATGAGGACACGGCATTGCCGTGTCCCTACGAAATAATAGAGGCAATTTTGTTTGTGAAAGTCCCTAATAATGATTCCCAACTTTGCGATGGTGTACTGCTGTTAAGGCGTCAGGTTTAGAAACGCGACCTACCGAAACCGTAGCGTAGATCGTCCAGTGGTCGCCACAATCCAAGCGGCTTTTTACCGCGCACTCCATATAGGCAAGGGCATCTGCCAAAATGGGAGAACCATCGGTTGCTGGGTAAGTCTTCACACCTGCAAAGCGATCGCTACCCGGAGGAAAGCGCTTGAGGAAGTGCTTCATCAGTCCTTGGTAATTGCCTTCTTCGAGAACGTTTAGGACAAAGCGATCGCCGACGTGCAACAATGACTCAATAGCTCGGTCTTTCGCTACGGCAACACTGACACCCAAAGGTTTAAAGCTTGCTTGCGCCACCCAAGAGGCAAACATCGCACTGCTGACATTGCCCTTTTTGGTTGTAAGGATGTACAGTCCGCTACTGAGTCTGCCCAACGCTTTTTCTAAGTCGGAATCTAAGGCTTTGATTTGCTTAATCGTGCGATCGCGAGACAACCACTGCCCCAAATCCGTCCCCGCTTCTTCACATAACTGATAGGTTACATCGGTGGGCATTTCTTTCACGACAATCGGTGAGAAAGCAGGAGTGAGTCCTAAATCCCGAAACTTGTTCAACAGCAGATAGACCGATTCATTATCCTCAGCCCCAGACTCAAACACTCCCACAGATTGCTTGGCATTCGTCGCCGCTAAGATAGTGCTAATCGCCGTTTGAGCTTTTTCTGCCACTTCCCCGGTAATGGGGGGCGTGCCAATTACCAACCCAGAAGCAATGCTTACCAATTCCTTCACGTCCTGGGGGTCGGCTGACCTTAAATCCATCATCTCCACCGCCACACCCGTTTTGGTGATGCCGTGAGCGATCGCTTGCGAAAGGCGATCGCTAATTCCATAATCGGAAAGGTAAAATACAGCAACCGTTGTTTCCGCCTTTGCCTGTTCCTCACTCCACTGACGGTAACGCCCTGTTAGTTCGCTAAGGTGATGATGCAGCAAGGGCCCGTGACCCGTAGCAATGGTTGTAATCTCTGGCAACTGACTCATCCGCTTCAGGGCAGACAGCACCGAGCGGGCATTCGGTCCCATCAAACAGTCATAGTAATATTTAAAATCCTCTTCAATCAGTTCTAAATCTTCATCAAACGTGTAGTCATTGCAATAATGCATGCCAAATGCATCGCAGGTGTAGAGAATCTGCGTTTCGGCATCATAGGTGAAAATGGTATCCGGCCAGTGCAGATTGGGAGCGATGACAAATTCCAGGATATGCCCATTCCCCAGGTCTAGTTTGTCGCCATTTTTCACAATCAGTTGCTTAAACGGCTGATGCACCCAATTTTCCAGAAACTGAATCGCGACCTTTGACCCCACAACCGTAACCTGAGGGGCTAGTGCCAGGACATCTTTGACCAACCCACTGTGGTCGGGTTCGGTATGACTGACAATTAGGTAATCGAGTTGAGTGAGGTCAATCCGTCCCGTCAAGGTATCCAGATACAATTGGCGAAACTTCTCATGGGAAGTATCGATGAGAGCTGTTTTTTCACCCTGAATGATAAATGAGTTGTAGGTCGTGCCATTTTGTAGCCCGAATTCTATATCAAAGCGATCGCGATCCCAATCCAGCGATCGAATGGCTGTTGTCCTCGGAGCAATTTCGACCGTCTGCATCGTCAACCTGCGTTGAGCTTTCTCAGCCAATGCCACCATCTGAAGCCTCCTTGTTTGCAACTCATTTCTCTAAATTTATAATTATGTTTACATATGTATTCCAGTATTAGATTTTGAAATGCTTATAACTAAATTCAGGATTTTAATGACTAATGGGTGTTTGAGGGTTAGTGAAGGTGCTGTTGTAGCCTGCACCGCAATCACCATTTCCCCTGCAATGGGTGGAGTAGCGATCGCTAACCTAGAAGTAAGTCAATAAATATCTAGTGGAAGACTCCGGATGCCAGTGTGTTGGTCTGTAATGATTAGCAGACATAACTTTAAAGCGATCGGTATCCGGTTTTCAACAGTCGGCTTACCTAACAATGAGCTGATTTTCTCCAGCCTCGGTGTAACTATCACTGCTGCATAGCTGAGGGCAACAGATAACGCGATCGCTCACTTATAGCAGCGGACACATCGCTTAGGACAAACGAACCTTGGTAAAGACGTTCCACCGGAACGTCTCTACTAAATTTATATATGTCCTAACCGCCTTGGCGGTTGCTATAGTAACAGGATTTAAGCTCTACCTAATGTTTATACAGCTCCTCATTTACCTGGGACGCTGACAACAGAAACTGTCTGTACAGTTTTAATGGATAGAACCCAATGATTAAAACTAACATTTGGGTGTTTTTTAGTTTATATGTAATTTACGCCCTGCTCAGTCTACCGCTTTTTTTATTGACATCCAGTGGCTGGCTAGGAATCTTTTTTTACCTGGCTTTTGCAAGTTTATACTACCTTGTAAGTTCAATCTTATTATTTGTAAGTGCAGCAGTCCGCACTCGCCGCAAGCGAACAAATGTCAAAATCAAAGGAAAATTATTACTGAGAATTGCTTTTTTTCAAACATTTGTCGTTTTGTTTAACTATGGTACTTGTGGGGACTCTATCTGCTACGATAGTTTCCTGCCCAGTCTTTTGGAAGAAAGCAATATACCTATCTCATTCGCTCCCCCCTTTGTCGTCGTTGTGTTTGCTCTACTTTTGTACTTAATTTTTCTGTCGTTATTCTTACTCGACGTAGCCTAAGCTAATCGACAATGGGTTATTTGGGTAGAACGAAATAGCCCTGCTGTTTAGCTGCTGCGGCTGAAGAAAATAGCGGCTAGGATAATTAGTCCCAA
>JAIUYC010000922.1 GCA_020216575.1 Coleofasciculus sp. S288
CGATGGTACTAGCTACTTGTTCGTAATGTATCCTTTGCTTATCCTTGCTTGGGGTGATGAGTGTCTTGAAACCTAGCAATTTGCCATTATTCTTGCCGGAATGGTATTTCCCAACGCGATATTGCCGTATATGAAACCCAAGGAAGTTGAATCCAGGGGTTTCCCCCTCGAACTCCTCAAGGGTATGGGCTAGGCGAGTTTTACTAGGTTTCAATTCTAAGCCCATGCCTTTTAACCATTCAGAGATTATTTCTCTACATCTTTGGACAACGGTTATGTCTTCGTGGAGAATTACGAAGTCATCGGCGTACCGAACAAAGTTGGGAACCGTGAATTGTCCAGCGTATTTCCCATTCTTGTAGACCTTCCTTGTTGGGAAGGCTTGTGTTATCCGGTTTTCCATCCCGTGGAGGGCAATGTTAGCTAGTAGCGGCGAGATAACGCCGCCCTGTGGTGTACCCTCAGATGTTGGGAACAACTGCTTGTTATCCATCACTCCCGACTTCAACCATGCTCGAATTTGTCGGCGAATGGTGGGGAATGTATTTAATTTGTTGAGCAGCGCTTCATGGTTGATGCGGTCGAAGCATTTGGCAATGTCGGCATCAAGCTAGCCATTGATTGAATCTTTAGAGTTGATGCTGTCCACCGAGGTTGTTGGGAGTGCTTGCTAATAAGCATGGAATTATCAGCCCCTAACCCGTTGCCTTTTGGCTCCAGCGCATAAAGCCTTATTTCGCTGGTTCATTTTGACGATGGTTCAGATGCATCTTCGCTTATGCTACTCATGGATTCTTGCTAGAGGGATTACCGACTTAGGCTGTCAGCTACCTCCTTTCGCCCCGCTCTACCAATTTGATGGCTAGTCGCCTCAGTAGGGGTCGTGCTTTCACCACTGCACCTGTGGGGAGGGGCTTGTCTTTCTGTTATTGGGCAGAAGACTCACCCTCATGGCTATCAAGTTGTCAAGGTTCTGTTGGGATTGCTCCCTTCTTATCCTTGCCTCTCATCCCTGAGTATTGCTACTCGTTTCGAGAGAACGAATCGCAGCCACGCATAAATGCGGGGGATTCTTGCATCTAGTTACTCGCTCCTGAACGGAGCGAGTCGTTCATCAAGTTAGGGGCTGTGCCAAGCAGCCCATTCTCTGTAGCAGATGATTAGCACAGTTATCCAAATTTAGGCTAAAGTAGCCAAATTTCCCCTCAATGTCAAGGATGAAAATCCTGTTTGTCTGGTAGCAACTCACCCGGATTCTTGGCACAAATCCAGAATAAGTTAGCAAAGGTACACAACCTAAGACTTATCACGTACTCGCTCCCCCCAATCCCCCTCAATTTTTCTTTTCAGGGAAAGCGGAAAAATTTTTATCCTTGGGGACAGTGGGGGAGCTACAGGGCTGAAATCCCTGAAGTATTGAACAAAGGTCAAACAAATGGCAATAAATTATCCAATCATCGAAACTCAGCTCCGATTGATTAGAGCCTTACAGAAGGGATATGTTGAAGCACTGGAAGCAGGAGACTGGCAAGCCGCAGATTACCGATGCAACCATTTACACAAACTGTGTGAAGGGCTGCACTATCTCGGCCAGTTGCTGAGTAAGGAAAATGCCATTCCGCCGAATCCTGTGCCAGTGGCATCAAGAAGTGTGAATGGCTGGGTCAGTACGATTCGTGCTACAAATCAACCGCCCTCCCTCACTCAATCCTCTAACAGTGGTGACAAGCCTGCGGTTCCGCCGTCAACGAATTCTGATCCCTCTAACTACATATGGAGTGGCGAAACACAAGCCCCGAGACCACCAATTGATGAAGTTTGGTAACTGACATCTAATCTGAAAATAGACGCTCCAGACAGGGGGACGCTCCAGACAGAGAGATTTTCATCCTTCGTTGTGAACGAAAGTTCATGGGCGTCTGTCTTGAAAATAGGTGGTAGGGAAGAGGATTTTTCATCCTTTGTTGTGAGCTATATATAGCTCATGGGGGACTTGCACCAAGCCCCTCTCTCCTACCACCTATTTTTCAGCGGTTGTGTAAGCTGTAACAGCCAGCTTTCCTAATAACGGTTCACTGGATACAAACGAGAAGCAACCTTAAGCGCTATTTTAGAGTCAAGTAGATTGCAGCCCTAAAGCTGTACTGCTCAAAAAGTTAACCAAGGTAGCGTTATGGAACGCAATATTGCTCTTCCAGTCTTTGCCGAATCCAGCCTGTCGTTCCTTTTCTTTTTACTGCTCATTATCTTGTTTTTCTAAAGGTATCGCATCAAGACCGCCTCGAGCTGAGCAATGCCAATCGGCTTGCTGATACACTCATCAGCACCAGCTTCGAGACAGCGATCGCGTAACATCGAATAGTCACCTTGCCCATTGCCTGCGATCGCCATCACCACTTTCAGATTCTTCGTATCTGTCTCTCGACGCAGTGCTAGCAATAAATCAAACCCCGTGCAGTCCCCCACTAACTGGGCGTCTGTTTTGAAAATAGACGCCCAGACGGGGGGACACGGGGACACGGAGACAGAGAGATTTTCATCCTTCGTTGTGAATGCAAATTCATGGATGCCTATCAAAAGCAAATTGGGCTTGAAGGAACGTACTGCGTCGAAAAACTCCGTACTATCGGTTAAATGCTTGACTGGGTAACCGATCGCCCTAAAGTAGTCTTTCAGCACCAGAGCAGTCCGCTCATCGTTTTCCACTAGCAGAATGCGACCGTTTTCCTCTCGAGAACAACATTGCCCCTCACATTCTCCTGATACATAAGGTGAGGCTGGGAGGTGTAACTCCGAAGACGGGTAATCCGGCAGATAAAGAGTAAATTGACTGCCCTCACCCAGCCTTGACTCTGCGGTCACATCCCCACCATGTAAATGCGCCAAACTGCGAGTCAGAGCCAGTCCCAACCCCGTACCGGAGAATTTTCGGTTTAAGCCACTATCTAGCTGGCAAAATGGCTCAAACACTAGTGACAGTTTATCTGAAGGAATGCCAATTCCCGTATCCGCCACTGTAAAAGCAATTCCCTGCGGCAGCTTGCTCACAATTAACGAAACGTCACCCTCTAAGGTAAATTTCACGGCATTCGAGAGCAAGTTGAAC
>JAIUYC010000923.1 GCA_020216575.1 Coleofasciculus sp. S288
AGAGAGGGTTGCAGGTTGACAAGTTAGTAGGTCACAGGTTAAAAGACTGGCTTGAACCCACAATCTTACAACCTTCCCTCCTTCCATCCCTCCAACTTTCAACCTTCAACAGTGGCAATGACATTCGGTAAATCCAAGTTTCTAGGCTCGCTGATTCCTGGTGTATCGGTCATGGATCGATACCTTATCAGCGAGCTGATCCCACCCTTTTTGTTCGGCATGGGACTTTTTTCTTCCATCGGGGTAACCATCGGTAGCTTGTTTGAGATCATGCGCAAGGCAGTGGATGCAGGGCTACCTATATCGCTGGTGATGAAAGTGCTGCTGTTAAGTCTGCCCCAGTTCATGGCTTACGCCTTCCCCACCTCAGTGCTGCTAGCCACCTTATTAACCTACAGCCGTCTCTCCAACGATAGCGAACTGATTGCCCTACGCAGCTGTGGCGTTAGCATCTATCGCCTCTTGCTCCCTGCACTCGTCCTGAGTTTTGTCGTCACTGGCATTACTTTTACGTTTAACGAGTATGTAGTTCCTGCCTCTAACTATCAAGCGACCCTGACAATGGAGAGAGCGCTTGATGAGGAAAAGCCATCCTTCCAAGAGCGAAATATTTTCTATCAAGAATTTGGTGACATCGAACAACCTGATGGCGATAAGGATAAAGTACTCAAGCGCTTGTTCTATGCCGAACGGTTTGATGGCGAGAGGATGAAGGGTTTGACCGTCTTGGACTGGTCTCAGAATGGACTTAACCAAATCGTAACCTCAGAATCAGCCGTTTGGAATCCAGCTCAGAATACCTGGGATTTCTTCAACGGCACTATTTATGTCATTTCTCCCGATGCTTCCTACCGCAACATCCTGCGCTTTCAACAACAACAGCTACAACTGCCGCGCACTCCCTTAGACCTCGCAAGCAAAGGTCGGGACTACAATGAGATGAACATTGCCCAAGCGATGGAGCGTCTAAAGATAGAGCGTCAAAGTGGTAATGAGGACAAAATTCGCAAACTCCTGATCCGCATCCACCAAAAAATCGCGTTACCTTTTGCTTGTGTTGTTTTTGGCTTAGTGGGTACTACCTTGGGAAATCGGCCTCAGCGCACTGGCAGAGCAACAGGGTTTGGGGTCAGTGTATTAGTAATTTTTGCTTACTACATGTTGATGGCAATTGGCGATGCTTTGGGACTGAGCAGTTACATCTCTCCCATCGTTGCCGCCTGGTTGCCGAATCTATTGTGCTTTGGGGCTGGACTATTTTTGTTATTCAGAGTTGTCCGATAGGTGAGGGTTGAGAGTGTTCATAGTTCGTGGTTCATCGTTCACAAGACCTTGCTATGAACCATGAACTCTTGCTAGGGGGTGAGCTGGCCCACACTACAAGGGGATGACACTTGAAAAAAATCCACAACCCTTCACTGTACCTTAGTAAATTAACGACTAGAATCAAGTTAAAGCGATACAGAACGACTTTAAGCTCTACCAGCTAACAAATATTTAATTATTCATTCAATTAGCATTTCAAAGCTTCGATCCGTGTAAACCTTAGCCGCCAGCTCATGCCATGTCTTCTGCTAATCAAAATCCGTCCTATCTCCGCTATCTCAAAGCCCGACTAGCGCCTTTGAAGCGACCGACATTTTGGGGTTCAGCTGCTGGACTCTCGCTGGCGCTGCTTTTGGTTGGGCAGTACTGGAACGACCCAGAAGCATTCGAGGCTAATTGGAACAAGTTTGTGGCTAGCTTAGACAGTCCGACTACTGAGCCAGAACTCTCTTCTCAGGAACTCGCGGCAAGAATGGCAGATATCGACAGTTCTGAGGTGCTGCTAGAAGAATTTGACCGCACCAATCTCTTACCTGTAACAGTTCAAACCGACCCAGAGACTAAGAAGAACAACAATTCGGGGAACTCATTATCACCATTAGCAACGCCTTCGCAGGCAGGGGCTAACTCCGGGCAAGGGTCAACGAACTCCTCTTTACTCGGAACCTCCCAGCAGAATCAAAATGCGAGTAATCCCTTGGGGCTATCGTCATCAGGTCTTTCCAATATCGGTTCTCTGGGCGGGAGTAGCTCGCTGACAGGTTCCCAAGCCTCTAATAAAGGGGTTTCCTCCACATCAGTAGGTTCGACTCCTGACTCGCTTTTGGGCTTCAACTCCCTCAGCTACTTCAACACTAACCAGAGTTCATTACCGACAAGCCCATTGCAAGAGGCTCTGAATCGAATGGAAGCGGCTAAGTCTTCTAGTTCAGGGAACTCAGCTCAAGCACCTGCCGAGGCTCAGAGTCAGGCACTAACGTCTCCAACCAATCAAGGACAAATCGCTCCTCCTCCCGCAACTATCCCGAGTGCTTCTCTCTACAATGCCGGAGGACAGCCGACCTATCCTCCTGTAACTGCTCCGATTCCTAGTTACAATGCGGCAGGACAGCCGACCTATCCTCCTGTAAGTGTACCTGGAGCATCTGGTTACAATGCTTACCCAACCACCCCCACAGCACCCACCAATTCCTATAACTATTTAGTTCCACCCCCAGCCGCTACGGGTGGCGTACCCCCTGCTGCCCCGATAGCGCCAGGTAACTTTGGGCAATATCCAAACCAGACGCCTAATCAAGCCTATGGAGTGCCTAATGCTGGATTTAACTCTACGCAGGGAACTTCAGGTTTCCAGCAAAACCAGCCTGCTTTCTCAGTCCCCGGTCGAATTCCAGGGCGTACCCTTGGTGGAGGTCGGATGGGTACGTTCTCGAATCCTCACAGGAGTAATTAATTAAGCTGGGCGGTTAAAACCGCAGCTATATAAACAAAACCCGCCTGCGCGGGTTTCAAAACCAGGACTTACGCAACTGGCATATTATTTTCAGTTCGTAGTGAGGACTTTAGTCCTCAGTCCAAAGGGCTAAAGCCCTTACTACAAACAAAAAACCATAGGACTTACGCACAGATGCGACACAGAGTAGGGGCGAGGCATGCCTCGCCCCTACAGATGGTGGTTTAAAGGTAAATTTGCGTAAGTCCTAAAAACGTTTGATACCAAATCCACTTTTATCACCCCCCTTTCTTCTCCCCCTGCTCCCCCTGCTTTCTTAAAAAGGG
>JAIUYC010000924.1 GCA_020216575.1 Coleofasciculus sp. S288
AAAATAATCCCTACCTTCTTTAATTGGATAATCCGTGTAGGGAGTGAGCAAAAAAGCAATGAATCCCAGAACAAATTCATGGTCGTCCATTCGTTGTTGCCGTTTACTACTAATATTAGTAGCTTTTTTAAATTCTTTAGATTTAGCCAATCTATCTAAAAATTTTGTTGCTTGTCCTGGGTTCAGTGCATGACGTAATTCTTGGGGAGATAGAGGCTGTCCACCTGTATTAATTCGTCTAAAAATATTGAACTTAACGGCGGGTGGGGTTCCTTTTTCAATCAAATACACTGTAAGCACAGTTTCATCTATTCTACGCTGGTAATTACGGGGAAGTACATCATAAGTATTGTCTTTAAGATTTGTAAGAAATTCTAGGTTATTTAATCTGAGTGTTTTATCAATAACAAATTGTTTGAGAGTACTTAGACGCTGTAAGCCATCTATAACCAACCATTTATCTTCGTTAGTAGCATCCATATAGAATGCTGGTAGTGGAATACGAATGAGAATAGACTCAATGAGCCTGCTTTTAGCAGTATCATTCCAAATGTTAGCGTGGCGTTGAAAATCAGGAGCTAAATCAATTTCAGCAAATCTAATTCTTTTAAGCACTAGATCAATAGTCATTGGTCGGGTATCAACCCTGATTTTGCTAGGATCAAATGGAGTAGTAATTACCTCTTCTTCTGGCTCAATATCTTCCTCTTCATCAATATCAGTATCTTCGTCTTGGAATTCTGAGTTGAGCTTTTCCAGATCCATTACAGCACTTACTCCTTGGCTTTAATACCTATTCACTCTCGTTGTGATAATGCTTAGTGGTACTACATGATCAACTTACAGGTCTTATTACTTATTAGATGACATACTTGGATTGTACTATTTCGCGGAGTTGGTGGCTGGATTTGCCATAAATACGATCGCCCTGAACACTCATCAATTTTTGGTAGCGATCGCACGTTAAATCGCTGATAAGGTGCGATACCCATTTTCGAGGTAGTTCTGGAAATCTTCACCGACTTCACGAATATCTGGATCGTCATGCTGCAATGCTCTTAGGGCAAGTCTTTGAGCCAGTTCCCTGTCAATGTCAATATATAGCTCTAACAATCGCCTGTACTCCTCATCTGTCCCATCCTGTAGCAACGGTTCGGCAGTCTTTTCAATGTTTGCCAATACCCATGTTTTAGGAAGGGATAGAATTGCTTTTCTGCAAAGTTCAATATCTGAATGAGAGACACTAGCTAAATCAACTAGAGCATCAAACAAACTCTGAAGTTCTTCTATTTTCAGATACACTATCAATCGCAGTGCTGTGCCTCTTTGAGTTGGATTGTGTAGGGCTTTCTTAATTAATTCTATCCTGTCAGTACAATTATTAAGAAAGTTTTGCCGAGCTTGGATGTAGGCAATTTCTTTTTCAAAAACTTTATGCCAAAGCTCGGTATCGTTTTCTGTAGGTTGCTCTTGGAACATCGCTTTTAATTTTTATCCCTATCTTAATTCCTTCTTACCACCGTAAACCCATCCACTATTAAGAAACTTTTCCTCAAATTCTGTAAATGGCATTTAACCACAGCAAAAAAAAGAGCGATCGCATTTGGATCGCCCTATCTAAGAAGAAACTCAATTCGGAGGAGACTAACCGTAGAAACTTAAACGTTTGCTTCTTCCTTCACCAACTTCTCCCAACCCAATTCCTTGAGGTTGTTATTCCGCCGCAATGGGCGAGTTGCCAACTCCAGAATGTCACGAGCATTGGTGAAGCCGTGAATTTGAGCAAACGTGAATTCAACTGACCACTTGGTATTGATACCCCGTGCCTCTAAGGGATTAGCATGCGCCATACCCGTGATCACCAAGTCAGGCTGCAACTCTTTAATCCGCTGAATTTGGTTGTAATTGTCCGGTTTCTCGACAATCCTGGGATTCGGGACACCCATTTCCTGGCAAGTTTTTTCTAGCAATGCCAGTTCAGCCGCTTGATAGCGTTTATCCATATAAGGAATACCGATTTCCGGGCAAGTCATGCCGCAGCGAATTAGGAAACGTGCTAGAGAGATTTCCAGCAAGTTGTCACCCATGAAGAAAACGGACTTGCCGCGAATCAGCTTGATGTAGTCTTCCAGGTTTTCCCAGATTTGTGCTTCCCGTTCTTCCAGTCCTTTGGGTTCAATGCCGAACACGGAACAAATCTTTTCAATCCAAGCGCGGGTGCCATCGGGTCCAATGGGGAAGGGTGCGCCAATTAGTTTGCACTTGCGGCGACGCATGAAGGTGGTGGCAGTGCGACTGAGGAAGGGGTTGACACCTGCGACGTAGTAGCCTTCTTCAATCACTGGCAGCTCAGTATAACGCTTCGAGGGCAACCAGCCGGAAACTTTGATTCCCTGCTTCTTCAGTTCTAGCGTTAAGTTGGTAACAACGGGGTCAGGCAGAGAACCAAACAGCACTAGGGGTGGATGATCGGCACATTCTGACTGTGCGGCAGCAACGTCTTCTTTCTTGCGTCCGAAGTTGAGGAGTTTAGCGATCGCATTTCGCTCTTCTTTCTCCGCTTCCACTACAGGAGCCTTATCCGGGCATTTGTGCACCATCGCCGCTAACACTGTGTCTTCACCCTGAGTGAAAGCATAGTCTAAACCGTTGGCACGAGCAGTGACGATGGGGATACCAATCTCAGCTTCCAGTTTAGGCGCCAAGCCTTCCAAGTCCATCTTGATAATTTCGGTGGTGCAAGTGCCGATCCAAACGATTACACTAGGATTGCGATCGCGTTTAATTTGCAAACACAATCGCTTCAATTCTTCGTAATCATTCAACTGCGCCGAAATATCCCCCTCTTCCAACTCCGCCATTGCATAGCGGGGTTCCGCAAAAATCATCACGCCCATGGCGTTCTGGAGGAAATAGCCACAAGTCTTAGTACCAATGACTAGAAAGAAGCTATCTTCAATTTTCTGATAGAGCCACGCAACGCAGCTAATTGGGCAAAATGTGTGATAATTTCCAGTTTCACACTCAAAATTTAAAGGTTCGGGTGCTGCAAGAGTCATGAAAAAGTGTTCTCTCCTCGTGTTAAGGGAAGTTTCAAGAAAAT
>JAIUYC010000925.1 GCA_020216575.1 Coleofasciculus sp. S288
AGTTTTACGAAAGTAGTGATTTTATAGCACCCAGCTTGCTCTATACTTCTAAATTTGCTGATGTTTATAATGAATCCTCCTCTAGAGAGATTTTACGTTAAAAAGGTAGTAGGACTTATAGGAATTCTTACCTGGCTGGAATCCAGAAATACCGGAGAAGGGACTCTTGGAGACAAGGAAGACCAGAAAACTCGTGGTGGATAGCATTTCACATAAAATGCTATAAAAAACAAATTTTTACCGGATAACCGCTCTATATAGGGTTATTTTTAATCAAGAATTTTATCTATATGTTTAGAGTTATTTTGCTAATCGCGCTGTTTTGTGACGAATAGCTACTATTGATTACGATATTCTGCCCTCTTAACTGACACACTAGGCAATTTTTTAGAAGCGAGATAAATTGCCCCTTTAGGGGATGGAGCTGTGAAGACAAAAGCCACTCAAGACTCGAATTTTAGAGAACCTGCGAACACGAGACTGATCAGATTAACTTAGCAAAGCGATCGCATCCAAACAATGACTTCCAGAGCAAACGCTCTGCAAATGCTAACACTCATACTGGTTTCAAAGGCGATCGCGCCGAAAGACATCGGATTGTCAAGATGCTTGCGCATCTCAAACCCAATTGCCGATGACAGCTTAAAGGGCAGAAGGCAAATTAACCCCTTCTTTAAGTAGGATTCCACCCATGAAAATCTTGCTGGGTCTAATTTTCGGCGTAGTGTTGCTCGGCATACCCCTCAGCTTACTGCTCCCGCGCTCACAATGTTCGCGTTTGCGTAGCATGGTGCGATGGCAGCAAAGCGTTCTCCGAAGGAGTAGGAATGAAAATTCCTCTCCCCTACCACCTACCACCGTTCGGCTGACGCTCACGGCGGAAGCCTACCACCTACCACCTATTCTCAAGTCAGTCGAGGCATGGCGACAACGAGCCAAGGAGAGCTTGACAAAAACGCTCCTAAAGGGACTGAGAGCGAGGGGGGCAAGGGGAATGACAATGGCTGCGATCGCAATTATTGCAGTCCTAGCCGGACATCTTGCCTCGGCACAGGTAACCCCACCTTTTCCGTCACTCAAATCTGTGGCAGTTCCAGAACCCGACAACCTGGGAGACTTCATAAAGAACAAAACAGCCGCGATTAAGCTAGGAAAAGCACTGTTCTGGGATATGCAGGTGGGAAGCGATGGCGTGCTGGCCTGTGCCAGTTGCCACTTCCAAGCCGGAGCGGACAATCGCTCAAAAAACCAACTCAGCCCGGGACTTTTGCGCGTAAATGCCGACAGAACTCAGAATCCAGATAATACGCTCAATCTGGGCGGCATGAACTACCAGCTACAACCTGGAGATTACCCGTTCCACAAGTTAGCCAACCCAGATAACCGTTCGTCAGAGGTTTTGGCTGATACGAACGATGTCACCTCCTCCCAAGGAGTCTTTAACGCCGAGTTCGTTGATGTTGTTCCAGGTAATCCTCAAGACGTAGTGAATTACCAACCTGATCCGGTTTTCAATGTGGGAGGCACGAACGTCCGTCGGGTGGAACCCCGCAACACTCCGACTGTGATCAATTCCGTATACAACTTTCGCAACTTCTGGGACGGACGCGCCCAGAACGACTTCAACGGAGTGAATCCGTTCGGGTCAAGAGACCCCAATGCCATGGTCTTTAAGGCAAAAACCCCAAGTAAGCTAGAAGAGGTCAAAATCAGTCTCAAGAATTCATCTCTAGCGTCCCTGGCAGTCGCACCGCCGCTCAGTTCCTTTGAAATGTCTGCCGATGGGCGCACATTCCAGGAGATTGGCGATAAATTTGGGTCAATCGACCACAGAGGCAATAGCACTGCCAAAGGCAAAAAGCTTCCCAGAAAATTGGGTAAGAAAGTCCTTCCCTTGAGACCACTCGGCAATCAAATTGTGCATCCTGAAGACAGCGTTCTAGGTCAAGACAGTAGAGTGACGCCTCGAAAGGTTGAACCGGGACTCAAGACAGCAACTTACCAGAAGATGATCGAGGCCGCATTCAAGGATGATTGGTGGAAGTCCAATCGGGTGATCCAAATCAATCCAACTGATGGCAGTCGAACGGTTGTCAACAAGCCGGATCGAGACTTAACGACTCAGGAATACACACTGATGGAGTATAATTTCCCACTCTTCTTTGGGCTGTCAATGCAGACGTACTTAGCCACACTCGTCGCTAACGATACACCCTTCGACCAATACCTGGGCGGAAACGCCACCGCCCTCACCGACGCCCAGAAGCACGGATTTGAGATTTTCCAAACGAAGGGACTGTGCATCAACTGCCACGGTGGATCGGAACTTACCAATGCTTCAGTGGCAAGTGTAGAGGAAGAACCGCTCGATCGCATGGAAGGTACTGCTGCAATTTATGATACCGGCTTCAACAACACAGGGGTCAGACCCACTCTGGAAGATTTAGGGATAGGCGATGTTGACCCGTGGGCGAATCCACTCTCACTGTCGCGGCTAGCTCAAAGGGATGGCGAGATTGCACCCAACGAGCAAGTGGTTGCAGATGGAGGCTTTAAAGTCCCCGGACTCCGGAATGTGGAACTTACGCCTCCCTACTTCCATAACGGTGGACAACTGACCTTGGAACAAGTCGTTGATTTCTACAATCGAGGCGGGGACTTCAATGGACTTCCCGACTTAGACCCGGACATCCAGGAACTGAACCTAACGTCGCAGGAGAAAGCTGACCTCGTGGCTTTCCTCAAGGGGCTTACCGATGAGCGAGTTCGGTATCAGAAAGCACCCTTTGACCACCCCCAGTTGTTTATCCCCAATGGACATCCGGGGACTCAGACATCCGTCACGAACGACGGCACGGGTAAAGCGACGGATAGCCTTCTGGAAATCCCTGCTGTTGGTCAGAAGGGTGGCACTTCCCTGCCAATCTTCCTCGCCACTTCACCAGCGCAAGGAGCAACTTCTGCACCCGCTTCGACTTCTTATCCTCCTGGAGCGGGTTACAGTCAGGGTGACTGCCCTGCTGGAACTACTTTTACACCTTTACAGGGCGGATATGTTTGTCGGTAATGGGTAATGGGTAATGGGTAATGGGTAATGGGTAA
>JAIUYC010000003.1 GCA_020216575.1 Coleofasciculus sp. S288
CGGCATTCCCCTGCTCAAATGCGGCTGGAAGAGTTTCAATCCACGCCTCCGCCATTTCCGACTCGTAAGGATGAGGGATCGAGAGAGTTCTGGCGGCAATCATGCGATCGCCAGCTAAGTGCTGTACATCCGCTGCATCAGCTAGGGCAAACGGTCGAAGCGTTAACTGCTCAGTCTGGAGAGTGGGTTGCAAATTCATGCAGTAGCGATCGTTCTTTTGTGGCTGATTCAGATTGATGATATTAGACATTTTCTCATTACTCCCCAGTTGCTTGTCTGCCTCTTCTCCGTACCCTCCTATCCTGTATTCAGCGTCGTCTTCTATGCTTTACCTTACTCATAGATTACTCCTAAAACTTTAATGTTTGGTGGTTTTATAGCGTTTTAAGGGAAGCGTGAGGTACACCCTAATTGCATTTACTATGCCCTATGCCCTATGCCCTATGCCCTAAAACTAGCAACTCTGTGCCTCACTAGATTGAGAACCGCTATAAGTCAAGTCCATTAGGAAGTGATAACCGCCAATAATCATTCCTTGATTCAAATAAAACTTATGGGCTGAGTAACGAGTAACCCTTGAATCAAGATGAACTTGGTTACATGAATTTTGCTTGCCATATTCAACCAGCCAAGAGAATAATTTTGCGCCGTATCCTTTAGACCGTGATGCTTCATCTGTGACAAAATCGTCAACATAAAGATACGTTCGCCACCCGAAGCTATTACCTAGATGAAAACCAGCCACAGATTTAACGGCATCGTCTACTTCCAAGGAAACCAGCTTATAACCATTTTCCTGCTGTTCTTGCACTAGAGCAACAAAGTCTTTCTCTAGGAGATGGGAATGAAGCTGAGAGAATACAGAATAACATTTTTTTATCTCCGACGCTGACTCTGCTAATTTTATTAGCATCATACTTTTCCTCCTCATCTAATAGATGAAAGTATTAGAAAATGCTCAACCTCAGATAACTACTGAAAAGAGGTCTTCCAGTTAAAGCTTGAGGTTGAGCAGCCCTGAGGGAGGATAATGTTTTGGTGGATTATGTATAGTACAAAATCCGCTTTTCTAGCCCCCCTATAGCCCTGGCGACTTTAGTCGCGGAACTACACAAACCAAGTCCGCCTACCTTTGAGATTTTTCTTGGGAGTACACGGACTCAATGAAAAAGGGGGTAGTCAACCTAGATTTGGTATGAAAGGCTGTAGGTATTTCACTGCCTTTCATTGATCAGAATAGTTGGAGATGCCGTGTCTGTCGTTACAGAAAAACTCTGGACTTTCCCGCAATAACCTCTGGAAAGTTCAGGTTGACCAAAACACGGGTAGTAGGGGGTGCATACCGTTTTTGCAAATCTATCTCCTTGATTGAAATGCTTGCCCTTTAAAAAGTCTCCTCTAGAGGTTGATAAAGCAAGGGTAGGTATAATCCCAGAGCTAGAAATCTATCGTTACAAACCTTGATATCGTCCTCTAGAAAGATGCAATTTAATTCTAAAGACAGAAGTAGATAAGCAGGGAATAGGTAGCATGAAATCAAACTTGAAATAAATTGTTAACTTTTCATTTCACTCTACATGCTCATGTTCCAATTCCTATATTTCCTAGTTCAGTCTTCAAAGCTTATTTTAATGTCTATTTGCTTTCTAGCGGCTTGGGCATTCATTTTTCTTGTGGGATGGACTCTGTGGCTAGTGGTACGCGATAGTGTTGCCAGCGCGAAGCGTTTGCATAAGATTCCTTGTACTAACTGCCAATTCTTCACGGGCAATTATTTTCTCAAGTGTACAGTACATCCCACTTGGGCTTTAACCGAAGAAGCAACTAATTGCTCTGATTTTTGTCCTCAGACTAAAGCTTTATAATTCTTATAGAGCAGACATTTAATTTCCTCAATGAAGAGCTTATCCTTCACTAGAAAATAACTTAACATTTGCTCTTCCCTTAGACAGACGAGTCAACAAGTCAGCAGAAGTTAAGTTGTAAACAATAAGCATTATTAGCCCGAGCGCGAGGCGTCTGCTGACAGACGTTCGTTAATAAAGTGAGACAAAGCTAGGAATCAGAAGAGCAGAGAGCTGGTTAGGTGAATGATGCTGTCTTCTGATGACTGGATGGCTCTCACGAAATCGCGCTCTTTGAATCGTTAGCGATCGCAAAATCACAGGAGAGTAAACTACATGAGCTTATTGTCAGTTGAGGAACTCAAAACACTAGTAGAACAGCCCGAAGGGCTATGCGTCTCGATTTATATGCCTACTGCCGAAGGAGGGTTAAACGCTCAACAAAATCCCATTCGCTTTAAGAATTTGATGCGAGAGGCTGAAGAACACTTGGTGGAAATTGGTTTAAGCGATACAGCGGCATTGGAATTGTTAAAGTCAGCCCAAGAAGAACTGGATGAGGAAGAATTCTGGCAACATCAGGACAAGGGACTGGCAGTTTTTATTACTTCAGGAGTATTGCGTTACTACCGTCTTCCATTAATTTTTGAAGAATTAGTTGTTGTCACTGACCATTTCCATTTCAAGCCGTTACTACCTCTTTTAACGGGTGATGGACTGTTTTATGTATTGGCGTTAAGTCAACAGGATATCAGACTGTTTGAGTGTACACGCTACAGCGTCAGGGAAATCGAATTGGAAGACGTACCTAAGAGCATCGACGAAACTCTTCAGTATGACGAAACTGCCAAGGACGGTCAGTTCCGGATCAGCACACCAAAAGGAGGAACTAACAATTCTTTTCAGCACGCGGGCAGTTTTCACGGGCAGGGAAGTCCTGATAGGGATAAACACCAACGGAGTATTGAGCAATTTTTTCACGCCGTCGATAATGGATTGCACAAATATCTGAAGGGAAAACGCGCTCCTTTAGTATTAGCAGGAGTCGAATATCTCTTGCCCCTTTACCGAGAGGCAAATTCCTACCAACATCTAGTCGATGAAGGCATTACGGGAAGCCCTAAAACTGCGGAACCAGAAGATTTGCAAGCTCAAGCTTGGGAAATTGTAGAGCCTATATTTTCACAGGCACAGCAAGAAGCGATGGAGCATTACAAAGAACTTACACCAACTGGCCGAGCCTCCAATGACATTAAAGAGGTAGTTCCAGCCGCCTACTACGGGCGAGTGGAGGAATTGTTTGTTGCCGTTGGTGTTCGACAGTGGGGTAGCTTTAATCCCGACACCAGTACAATTGATTTGCATTCTGAGGCGGAACCTGGCGATGAGGATTTGTTGAATGCAGCAGCGGTTCAGACTATTTTAAACGGCGGAACTGTCTATGCTGTCGAGCCAGAGAAAGTCCCGGATGAAGCACCGCTAGCCGCTGTTTTCCGCTACTGATACTAACCAAGTCCTGAAGGGGCAGGTTGTAGGTAAGCTGTCATACCTGAAGTTGCATTAAGGCAGTTGCTAAAAACCTCGATAGAACTGGGTTAGAGCATTTTGAATTTTGACTTGCTTAGTAGGGGGTAGATTGGAGAAATTTTTACTTTATTCCTACCCCCTACTACCTTTCAAAATATCTTAAGATATAGGAATCCATGGTCTGAAAGAGTCAACACTACTTGATCTAGCGTGTAGAACTTTCAGAGCCATGGTAGGAGACTTATCTAGGTCTAATTGTTGTATCTACTAAATAGATTAAGACTTATCGTTTTTCCTAACGCCTGCCTAAGGGAAGAGCTAAAGATTAAGTTGAGTTGTAGCTTTTAACACATATAAAGGATAAAAATCATTTTCCCTTAACAGCTAACCCCTGACACTTATTTTCCCAATAAAGTCTTTAGCTAGCTGCACTTAGGAAGCGTCTTTCCCTCTCTTTTGTCTCCGTACTTTCTGATAATTGTGCAGATTTCCATTCGGCATAGTGGTTCCGCTAAGGTTGGCTCCCTTGAGGTTGACTCCGTTGATGTTGGCTCCAGTCAAATTCGCTCCACTCAGATTCGCTCCAGTCAAATTCGCTCCACTCAAGTTTGCCTTACTCAAGTTCGCCCAAATTAACTCTGAATGACTCAAATCTGAGCCGCTTAGGTCGGCTCCTTCTAAGTTGACTCCAGGCAGGTAAACGCCACTCAAATTTATCCCCGGAAGGCAAACATTGGGAGCAATCAAGTAAGCCCCTGCTTCTACTGGGTCTAACCTCTTAGGAAATTGGGTTTTTTCATTGTATAGGCTTCTTTTCAAGTTAACCTGATCGAAGTACACCTCTCTCAGATCTGCTTCATACAAATAGGCTCCACTGAGATTTGCCTGACTGAGGTTAGCTCCAATTAAGTTGGCTCCCCGTAAGTTAGCTCCAATTAAGTTGGCTTCACAGAGGTTTGCCCCATTGAGATCCGCGCCAATTAAGCCAGCAATCATCAAATTGGCTTGACTCAAATCAGCAGCGGTTAGACCAGCAAAATTCAGGTTAGCTCCGCTCAAGTTAGCACCGATTAAGTCAGCTCCACTTAAGTCGGCTCCCTGCAGGTTGGCTCCCTCCAAGTCTGCCTGACGCAAGTCTGCTATTCCAAAAGAGGCACGGCTCAGATTTGCCTGCCACAGATTCACTTGACTTAGGTTCGCCTGCGTGAAATCTGCCCCTCTCAGACTAGTATGCTTGAGGTTAGCTCCACTCAGGTTAACTAAGCAAAAATCTCTTTCTCCCGCCGCATATTTCTTTAAGAGTTCATCAGGGTTCATGCTTCTCCTCTGTTGCTTGCTTACCAACAACAGCCAAATCGGTAGACATACCTTACGAAACAGACAACTGATGCACCCTTGAATCCTGCCCTTGCCCAAAAGGCAACAGGGAATCTAGCTTTATATATCTTAAATTTATTTGTGCCTACCAGCTTAACTCAGTTGTGACAACCAGCAGCCAGTCAATCACAAAAAAGGCAAAGCAGGTTTGGTATTAAATCTAGCTCTTAGCCAAAGATAATTCGGAAGCTATCGTAATGACAAGATTCCCACCACTGAGGTGGTGGGAGTATCAAATCTCAGCTATTGTGTTTTAAGCTTTGATTAGTAAGCTACTACTTGGTAGAAGCTGCCATTTCGTCTTGGAGCTTGCTCTTAGCAGATTTGAACTCAGTTGCCATGCGCTGCTGTTGTTCGCTGCTGAAGTTAGCGTCGAGTTGAGGCAGCATCTCATTCTCTTCCTGATTGATGTGATGGTTGGTCATATCCATCAGCCGCTGAACTTGTGCTTTGAAATCATCGATCGCCGAAGGGTTCATCGACTTAATTTGGTTCAGCAGTTGCTCTTGTTGAGCTTGCTCGTTATACAGATCTTGCGTCTGATTATAATAGGAGCGCATAGCCGGATAAACAACTTGTTCTTCGGCTTTGGCATGTGCCAGCAGATCCTTATAAAGTTGACCGAAGAACTCTTGGATTTTTTGAGGATCGTTGGAACCCTGAATTTCAGCGAACAAGGTTCTGGCTTTTGTATGATCCATACGGATAATTTGCCCGATGGTCATATCTGACATTCCAGAGGTTTGGGTAACGGCGCTGCCAACAACACCACTCAAAGCGGCGACAGCATCCTGAACGCGACCCCAAAGTCCTTGATCTGGCTCTTGTCCAGTCAGTTCGCGGGTACCCAGAATTTCTAGGATTCCTTTGAGTTGCTCTTGGTGAGCGCGGTTTTCAAAGTTAACAGCATTCAAAGGACCGATCGCTGCCATCACATCAGCACCCACAACTTGAGCAGCTTTGTGGACAACAAGCCCGCTACCAACTTGTGCATGCTTGAGGAGTTCGTGTTGAGCAGTCTTCTCAAACAGAGAGAGTTCAGAATCATCCATCATCTTCTGACCCTGCTCAATTATCTTCTGAATTGAGGAGTGGGGGTCTGCCTTAACACCGTATTGAACGATGACGGTATCGAGAACGCCCATGTTCTTTTGGTCATCGTTAAGCATGTCTTGTAGGCGCTTACGAATATCCTGATCAGTGCAAGCTTGGATCAGTTTTTGCTCATTGGAGATGATCAGCTCTTGCATCGCCTTCATGTCAGCTAGTTTTTGACCGATCGCAATACGTTTAGTGTCATCAAGTGTTACTACCATAGTGTTGACTCTCTCAGGATCTTTATGAATCTCAACTCCTTCAGTTTCTCATTGAGATTAAGTCGAGCCATCCTTCTCTTGACGGATTACCACCTAAGTGTCTAGAGTTATCAACAATCTTAATGCGGTACAGTTGTTTTCTCATCTTTGTTTTATCGGCAGCTATAGCAATCTAATCCTTTAGACAGAGGAAGTTTTCTCTTGATTTGTTAGCTATATAAATAAAATAATCCCGACTAGATTAATCAGTTAAACAGTTAGATTTAAGGCTAGAAAGATAAAGGCTTTGAGTTAAAGGATGATGCAAATAAAGCTCTTTTAGAGCTACTGTTAATATAAAAACTTTCCTTAGCAAGACTTAAGAGGATTGAGCAGTTACATTTAGTTTGGGAAATTGCTGGATGTAAGCTTTGGCATAAACCGTTAGGCGACCCTTTTGCACCTCTAACTCTTTGAGGTAAAGTGCTATTCCCTCTAGATCAAAATGGGGCAAGTTTATCAGTTCTTTTACCTGATTGAGGGCAGCAATCGCTAGCTCCAATGAAACCCCCTCTCCCTCGGTACACTGAAATGCCTCCAGTAACAAACTCTGCCAATGAAGGCGGGGGCGAATTACAGCCGTGAAGCCAATACGCTGCGTTTTGCCCCTTTCATGCAGCAGAACAGTTCCCCTCAATCCTATCCTGCCGCCACCAGGTAGCTGAACTTCTAGCTGTTGCGGTTCCAAAGTCACGCTTTGACTGTCCACCTTCAACTCCACGCCTTGCCACTTACTGCGGATGTAGTCTGACTGCAAAGCTTGGTTAATATCTTGTTCTGTGAGTACCAGACGGACAGTAGCATCCACTGGTTGGTTTAGTTCAATTTCACCCAAGATCACGCTCAGGAGATTGACGGCAATGCTTGGTGCATGCAGTTCAACTTCCTCCAAGCGTATGTCTTTTTGCACCACCAGCCCCTGACCCACAATTGAAACCGAGTCCGCCTGTCCCTGAACTAGCTTGAGCAGATTAGTGCGGAGATCTACATCTATATTCTCTACTTCATCTAACTGCCTTGATAAGGCCATCTCAGCCGCCTCAGAGAGTGCCTGCTCATCCAATCTTGGCTCGTCTGACATGACTGTCCAATCTCCTTACGTTCTGCTAGTAGCTACTCTAAGGGCTTGGCTCTAGGGCATGTATCTGCAACCCGGTATAAGCAAATTGGTAGACTGAACGACACTCACTCGAAACTCATCTGAGCGATCGCGTTCTATCATCTCTTTTGTGGTGTTACCAATCTAGCCAAAAAGGAGAGGTGAGGATTTTTTCAAATAGGGGGTGACACCCCTCACCCCTAAAAGCTATAGTGTGAGTAGTAGATGCACCCTGATGATCGAGAGAGCTGCTTCGGTAGTTCTCTTTTTTTTTAGAGTGGCAAAGGATCTCGATTGTCAGTTCAAGCTCCTCTAAAGATATAGATACCTATTGACGTAACAACCGCGATGTAGCTCCAGTAGTAGCGATCGCCAGTAATCCAAAGATGGTAGTAGGTTCGGGGACAGATGTGGAGCCTTGAGGATTGTATCGAACCACTTCTCCCTGCCCGGCCACAAATCCCTTGTTGGCAATATAGAAATCACCATCTGGCCCTAGCGTAAAAGCCGTGGGATTAGTTAACCCATCTGCTAAGAGGGTTGTACGAGTACCATTTGGAGCATAGCGGATTAATGCTCCCCCTCCAGACAAGGAAGGTCCTCCATTGGTGGAATATTCCAATACATACAAATTACCGTCATCATCAAAATTTAAATCAGCAATGGTGGTAAAGCCTTCAGCATAGACCTCTGGCGTGCCATCGTCACCGATACGATAAATCCGTGCGCCGCCTTCGGGGAATGGAAATCCAGTCAATTGACCGACATACAACGCTCCATCTGGACCCAACGCAACTGATGTTGGCACGGATTGCATGGGAATTTCAGAACCCATGAAGGGAACCAGACGCTCTTCAAACACTGACTCCAAAGAAATCCCTCCATCACTCAGATTGACCTTTAGCAAGTCATTACCACCCGCATCGGCAACATAGGCAGCGTTGCCTTGAATCAGGAAGGCGTAGGGATTAGAGTCAACTTCACCGCCATCTGGATTATTGGTAGCCTCAAATCCAGCTACGTCAGCGATCGCTGTCCATGAAGAACCACCCTCTAGAGCATCAATCTTTAGCAGTTTTCCAAAATCAGGAACTCCTAGGACACTCCTATTAGCAGGGTTACTGCCGAGTCCCACTAATACATAAGGTTGTCCGGTGGAATCAAATGCGATATCGCTTGGGCCATTCACATCAGTTCCATTGATGGCTAATGATGGCAAACCTGTCACTACCCGTTCAACAGTGCCAGTTTGAATTCGAGTCAGCGCTCCTGTGGGGCCATAGCAAGCCTCTTCGCCGGGAATGAATGAGGGGATACACGGACCAGCCCCACCTCGACCTGCTTCTGTGACATAGAGTGCGCCATCCGCTCCAAAAGTTAAACCTCTGGGGCTATCAAGATTACTCGCTACAACTTCAAGTGTTACTGCTTGAATAGCATTTCCAATGCCTAGTGTGATAACAGAGGCTCCTACAACGGCTAACGCCATATTTTTCAACATAGACACCCTCCTTGTGTGATATTGCTTTGTTTGAGGATCCTCTCGCGCAAGCTTCATCCTGATTTGCGATCGCATCATTGAGCCGAGTATAAGGGATGGAGCGAGTACTCTACCGGAATCTACAATAGAATACCTGAGAATACCTCACAGTTGGAGAGTTCTCAATTCTTAAACCTTGAAAGCCACCTAGTACCGCTTCGCCGAATTCACGCATTCACGCATTCAAAAGCTTGCATTGCAAGCATTTCGTTGATGCCTGAAGGGTAGCTTTATTTCCGCCACGCTGTACTAGTTTTTTTCGCTTCCCAAGCTAAGGCAAAAAAATTTTCAAATAGGGGGTGACACCCCTCACCCCTAAAAGCTATAGTGTGAGTAGTAGATGCACCCTGATGATCGGGAGAGCCGCTTCGGTGGTTCTCTTTTTTTTTCGCTTCCAAGCGCCTTCCGAGTTAGTGTACCATCCCCTCTTCTTCATGTAAGGGATAGGCTTTTGTGGGGTGCGGTCAAAACCAGTTGGTGATGTGCACGCAATTTCTCCGCGTCCCCCTGTCCCCGTGTCTCCGTGTCAACTTCACCACCAGACGAACACCTTGGCTTCGTACCCTCCTATATCAATCTTCATGTCCACCTTCTCAGGCTGAATATCATAGTTACACGTCCACTCATGCCATGTCGCAACGGATGGGAAGTCGGGAACGTAATAATCCGTTAGGAAGTTGTCTGAGAAATTGAGAACCACGACTACGCGGGAACCTTCTCCATTCCAACGCACGTAAGCCAGCACTTTTGCTTCTGGGTCTTCGTGGAAGAAGTTAATATTCTCCGTGTACAGGGCGTGATTGTGTTTCCGGAGATGAATCAAGCCTTTGTAATATTCAAATAAACCCCGATTATTCTCATGCTGGAGCAGCGTCCACTCGACTTTTGCTGGATCGATAGTTTTATACTTGTACTCCCCAAACTCTTCTCCCATCCAAATCATCGGGACACCCACGGCAGTCATCAGAATGGCAGCTCCAAGTTTGAGCCGTTTAAAGGCTTCTTCATCAAAGATACTGCGATCGGCAAGTTCCGCCATCAAGTGGTTATGGTCGTGGTTGGTTAGATAATTGACAACATTTGTTGCACCCATGAAACCTTGACGCTTGCCGTCAATAGCATCTTTAAGGCGTTCTAAATCGAACGTATCACCGCAGATGTGTTCTTTGATGCAATGATAGAAACTCTCGTGCCAGCAGCCATCCATCGGTCCATCAACATTGGTAATGGTGGGTGTTTCTGGAATGTGTTCGGCAATGTTGTAAAACGGCTTCATGCTAGCCGTTTTGTGAGCTTCTTGAACAATCCAGTGCATGAAGTCATAGTTAGCAATTTGCCGCGCTGCATCGTAGCGAATGCCGTCAATATGATATTCCTGAATCCAGAAACGGACTGTATCACCAATGAACTGCCACGCAGGTTTAATATCGAGGTTTTCGTCGTAGTGTTCGTAGTTAAACTCTGGTCCCCAGTTATTATCAGGGTCGCGGGGGGAGTGGTGATACCAGTAATCGTGGTCAATTTGTGTTAAAGGACAGGATGCTTCTGAGTGGTTAAAAATCCCATCCATGATGACCCGAATGCCGCGAGCATGGCACTCATCAATCAAATGCTTTAATTCGTCCGTTGTGCCATAGCTGGTTTCGGTCGCAAAAAAATAGCGGGGGTTATATCCCCAGCTATAATCACCTGGATATTCTTTTACTGGCATCAGTTCAATGGCGTTGATGCCGAGTTCGCACAGATAGTCTAATTTTTCAATGACATGCTTGTATCTGCCGCGTGGGTAGGGGTCATCCTCACCCCCCGAGAAGTCGGCAACATGCATTTCGTAGATGACTAATTCCTGATCTGGAGGCAGTGGTTTGTCGTCGTGCTGCCAAACATAGGTATCGACAATTCGTTCACCATCTTTAATTCGTACCGTACCCACTCCTTGGCTTTCGTCAACATTGGTTGCATAGGGGTCGATGATATCTACCCATTGATCGGGTTCTAAAAACCAGCTTTTAGATTGGATGCGAAACTTATATTGATGAACTCCATCTTCAAGCTCAACCTTTGTGCAGAAATAACCATCCTTCCCTTTTTCCATTGGGATGTCTTTCCAATCTGAGAAAGACCCAATCAATGCAGCTCCGTTGTTGTAAGGAGCAAATAACTTAAATTCAATTGAACTTGCCATAAACCCCCAGCTTGAACAAGAAAGTAAAGACGTTCAAGTATATGGGGGTATTTTCCAGTTTTCAGCTCAATTCGGGTATCGTTCCGAAGAGATAAAGTGGCTTTCTGTGGGATTATCCGGAAGGAATAGAGCTGAGTGCAGCTTTAGTTCCTTAGACTTGCCTAAAGTTCATTTTACTAGCTCTAACGCTGATTTTCGGGCAAATTTAGTTGTAAGGGAAACTCCGGGTTGAGACAAGCGATCGCGTCACTCCGTCAGTGTTGCTGGCAACTTATACCCGACAAAAAAAGTCGGGTATATTTGACGAGCTTTTTCAACTTGTGTTACTATCCAGCGATTGTTAACGGACATTGAAGAATAGAGGACTGCATCATGACCCAGGCGACTTTACCTCAAACATCAGGCACATCTGCGACCTTCAAAAGCCTTACGTGTAAAGAATGCGGTGCCGAGTACGAACCTCAGGCAATACACGTTTGTGAACTGTGTTTCGGTCCATTGGAAGTTAGCTATGACTACGATGCTCTCCGACGCCATGTAACCCGCGAAAGCATCCAAGCTGGACCGAATTCAATTTGGCGCTATCGTTCTTTCTTACCCGTTGCCACCGATAACTTCATTGACGTTGGCACGGGCATGACGCCTTTGGTGAAATCGAATCGGTTAGCACGACGCCTCGGTCTGAAAAACCTCTACATCAAGAATGATGCCGTTAACATGCCGACCCTCAGCTTTAAAGACCGAGTGGTGTCTGTTGCCTTGTCTAGAGCACGCGAGTTGGGATTCTCTACCGTGTCCTGTGCCAGCACTGGCAACTTAGCGAATTCTACCGCTGCGATCGCTGCTCATGCAGGCCTCGACTGCTGCGTCTTCATCCCTGCTGACCTAGAAGCTGGTAAAATCCTGGGTACTCTAATCTACAACCCTACCCTCATGGCAGTACAGGGCAACTACGACCAAGTTAACCGCCTGTGCTGTGAGGTTGCCAACACACATGGTTGGGGATTTGTCAACATCAATTTGCGCCCCTACTACTCTGAAGGCTCAAAAACTCTAGGCTTTGAAGTGGCCGAACAACTGGGCTGGCAGTTACCCGACCACATTGTTGCTCCTCTAGCCTCTGGCTCCCTGTACACCAAAATCTACAAGGGCTTCCAAGAATTTATTCAAGTCGGTTTGGTGGCTGATAAATCCATTCGCTTCAGCGGTGCTCAAGCCGAAGGGTGTTCCCCCATTGCACAAGCGTTCCGAGAAGAACGGGACTTTGTCACCCCTGTCAAACCCAATACCATTGCTAAATCGATCGCTATTGGTAACCCAGCGGACGGCATTTACGCTTTGGAGATTGCACAGAAAACTAACGGCAACATTGAATCCGTCACCGATGCGGAAATTGTAGAGGGCATGAAGTTACTGGCAGAAACCGAAGGCATCTTCACCGAAACCGCTGGCGGCACAACAATCGCTGTATTGAAGAAACTGGTGGAAGCTGGGAAAATTGACCCCGATGAAACCACTGTTGCCTTCATCACCGGCAATGGACTGAAGACTCAAGAAGCCGTCCAAGGCTACATCGGCGAACCCCTAACCATTGAGCCGAAGCTAGAAAGTTTCGAGCGTGCGTTAGAGCGCTCTCGCACCCTTGATCGCCTCGAATGGCAACAAGTACTTGTTTGAGCTATGAGCGATGAGTTATGAGGTAAAATTTTCTCTTCTCATAGCTCTAACAACCCATCCCTAACATCTAACACCTAACTTATGGCTGTCAAAGTCCTCATTCCCACCGCGCTACAAAAATTCACTAATGACCAAGCGACACTTGAATGCAACGCTAACAACGTTGCTGAACTGCTCGACTCTCTTGAACAAAACTGTCCTGGGATAAAAGAACGCCTTTGTGACGAACAGGGCAAACCACGTCGCTTTTTGAACTTCTACGTCAACAGTGAAGACATTCGGTTTCTAGAGGGAACCGATACCCAACTCAAGGATGGAGATGAAGTGAGCATTGTACCCGCCGTTGCCGGAGGGTAATGCAGCAAGAACGCTCCCTGCTGGCTCAGCCAACTCAATTCGGTAAAACTAAAAGCGATCGGTAGAGTTTCTATGAAAGGAAATTCTACCGATTGCTTTTAGACAATTTGCGTCCTTGTCCCCCTTGTCTTCCTTATCCCTCTTGTTCACGACCCCAATAGGATGGCTATAGGTTGACATTAATGAGTAAAATTACTTGTCAAATGAGGTGAATGACTTGGCTAGTTATGGGGGATGGTTTATTATTTGATTACTCGGCTGTTGTTTCAAAACTAACACGGTAATTATAGCCAGTGTCTCTTGATTTAGATAAATTGAGGTTGACCAATTAAACTATGAGGAGAGTTTTAGATTCATCACAACTGGAATTATTTAAGTCTATAGGATATTTAAGTATTGATTGTAACTTTACTTTTGTCGATTTGTTTTCAGGTATAGGAGGTTTTAGGATTCCGTTGATGGAGCTAGGTGGAAAGTGCTTAGCTTATTCAGAGATTGACCGAGAATGTATTAAGGTATATCATGACAATTTTATTGCTTATATCAATCAAGATGAAATAGCGCTAGGAAATGTAACCAAAGTATCTAATCTTCCCCCTGATATAGATTTAGTTGTTGGAGGAGTACCTTGTCAGCCTTGGTCAGTTGCGGGTAAATTGAAGGGTTTTGATGATCCAAGAGGACGGCTTTGGTTTGATGTACTGAGATTATTAAGTAAAAGTAATCCTAAAGCTTTCATTTTTGAAAACGTCAAGGGTTTAGCTAGCCCCAAAAACCGAGCTAGTTTTGAGTATTTGCTTGGTCAATTTGAGTCAATAGGTTATTGTGTCAAATGGAAAGTTATTGACTCCTATGATTTTGGAGTTCCTCAAATTCGCGAAAGAGTTTTTATCGTAGGAATACGAAAGGATTTAGAAAACGCTCAAGAGTATAGATTTCCATCTCCTCTCAACTGCCGCCCTAAGCTTCTGGATGTCATTGATGAGATTAAAAATTGTAAGCCTGTAGAAAAAGTGAAACTTAGTTCTGAGGTTTTGTTTGGGGGTAAAATACCTCCCTCTAGAAATAGGCTTCAGAAAGATGATGAACTTAACGACTTTTTTATATTTTCTGATTTAAGGAATGGTCATACGACTATACATTCTTGGGATATTATAAAAACTACACAGAGAGAACGCTTAATCTGTTCAACTATTTTGACAAATAGGAGAAAAAAGGAATATAGCGATAAAGATGGCAATCCCCTATCTTTTGATGTTTTAAGTACCTTAATCTCAAGACTAAAAATTTCTGAACTAGATAATTTAATTTCTAAAAATATTTTGCGCCAAACTGAAGACAATAAATATGAGTTTGTAAATTCCAAGAATCTGGCTGGAATTAATGGAATTTATAAAATTTTCTTGCCTAATTCAGATATAATAACAACTTTAACCGCTACTGGAGCAAAGGATTTTATTGCTACAGTGTCTATAGATGCTAGCAATCCAGAAGACTATAAGCAGACATTTATTAGGGAAATTTATAAAAAGAATAAATTTAAGGCTATTACAGCTAAAAATGCTTCTAAACTCCAAGGGTTTCCTGATTGGTTTGAATTTCATGAGAATGAGGATATAGCAAAAAAACAATTTGGAAATGCTGTCTCAGTTCCTGTCGTTTATCATGTTGCCAAAGAATTGCTTAGAACTATGAGACTGCGTTGATTTTATTCAAATAATTTTTGAAATTCTCCTTTTTTGGGAAAAGGTGCTGGCATTAATAACTTTGGAGCTATGACTTGAAGCTGCTCACGCTTATTGGATTCAGCTAGCGTTCTAGCAATAGGTTCCCAAACTGTTGTTCCCATACTAGTTTCTAAACCACCTATAAGAGAGCGAATACGGCGTTCTTTTGGAAAGATATAATTGAGAACATGAAAGGATTCCAGTGAATCGTGTTCTCAATTAACTTGGTGTAAGATGTGAACCTGGAAAACCCTAAACATGTATTTGAATTGAGTCGAGTAGCAATATCAATCCGTAGCTAGATCCATTATTCAATCTTTATAATCTCCATTCGTCTTCTCGATGCTACAAGTGTAATTCCTAACTGGTTTTGAGCCTTGCAGGAGCTGGATACAGGTTCGCCATATTGTGTCAAGATTAAAGAGAACTATACAAAGTCTTCAAAGTAAGCGATCGCCCAGACC
>JAIUYC010000926.1 GCA_020216575.1 Coleofasciculus sp. S288
AATCAGTCGGCAACGATACTCGGCAGTTGTTCAACGAACTGGAAAAATTGCGACTCTGTGGGGGCGATTCTGCCAAACCGTTGGACGATCGCATTGTCGCTAGTTTGGTAACATCCAATACGCAGAACAGTTTGCAACTAGCAGCAGCGATTCTTCATGGGGATGGGGCAAAAGCGTTGGAGTTGGTTGCCGACTTGATTCAGAAAAATGAACCAGCTTTGCGGATTGTTGCCACCTTAGTTGGGCAGTTTCGCACTTTGTTGTGGGTAAAACTGATGGTAAGTGAGGGGGAACGGGACCAAAAAGCGATCGCTACCGCTGCTGAAGTGAGCAATCCCAAACGCATTTACTTCCTCACCAAAGAAGTCCAACCCCTCTCCTTGAAGCAACTGACTTCAAGCCTGCGGATACTTTTAGAGTTAGACGTTAACCTCAAATGGGGCGCAGAACCCTTTTCTACACTGCAAACCAAAGTGATAGAACTTTGCCAGCTCTTTCAGAGGGGCTAGTACCGCTATGCGGAAGTCAAAATTCATCCCTGTTGCCTGTTGCTTGCTGTCTGTTCCCCGTTCCCTTCTTTGTCAGTTTAAATTCTCGACCGAGAAAAAAATCTCGGAACTTCATCCTCCTAAAATAGTTCAAAAAAGCAGAACCCTTTATTCCTCTGAATTGGTTTAACAAGCGATTATGGTCAACGTATCTGTTAAGAGATCTCGTACTGCCCTCAAGCAACGAGTGACTCAATCCCTGCTCGTGGGAGTCATCTGTGTGGCGGGTGTGATTTCTGGATGGGTTCCTAGCCTCTCGATGAAGGCTACTCCCACCTTTGTTTTTGGAACTTCGGCTTATGCGCAAAGCAACAATGAAGTGCAGGCATTTGCCCGGATTGCGCTGGAATATGAGGCTAAACGCAGAGATATTATTGGTCGAATTGCGACCATCATTGGCTCTAAAAACGTTCCTGATATTGCTTGCAACGGCAACAACCAACCGCGAATCTCAGGCTCTCTACCCTCTAATGCCATGCCCTTAGCTCAACAACTGTGTAACGAATATATCAGCACGATCCAAAAGCATGGGATGTCAAGGGATCGATTTGAGGAGATTCTGAGAAATATGAGTACGAATCTGGACTTGAAAAGACGGATTGATCAGGCGCTGATTAACCTTCAATAACAGCAGTCCCCATAGAGATTCAAAAAATCTCTTGAATACTAGGGCGAAATGGAGGCACAATTTTGCTACGATGCTGTCCGATCGTCGGCGAAGCTCGCTTTTCCCTAGAATTTGCCTGTAGCTCTGGATACAGCAATTAGCTTGATCAATTGTCTCACGGCGTCTAGAAGGTTACCAGCAGCGGCGATCGCAACACAGACAGCTAATGCTCAATCCTGATGCCATGATGACAAACCCGCTAAATTTTTTCTGCCAGTCCTACTCCAGCCAAAGCTTGTTGGGCGAAGCCAAGCTAACCCGTAGGGAATCCCTAGTGATTCAAAGTTCCTTGACAATCGGGTGGCTTGCTGGACTCACTGTAGTTTTGGCTGGCTGTTCGCCTGCTTCAGTGTCTGATTCTTCCCCCTCTATCTCTCCAGTCCCAGGAGATTCTATCTCCTCAGAGGAAGTCCAGAACTACGCCAAAGCCGTTTTGGCGATCGAGCAAAGCCGCCAAGAGGCTTACACAGAAATTCAGCAGCTAACCAACGACGAACAAGTTCCTGATATTACTTGTACTCAAGCCGATACGATCGCTGTTCTCCCGCTCGATGTCCGAGATATTGCTGTAAACTACTGCAATCGAGCCAAAGAGTTTGTCGAAAATCAGGATTTGACAATGTCTCAGTTCAATACCATTACGGTGAGCGCTCAAGCCGATCAGAATTTGCAAACACGAATTAAAAATGAACTGATTCGCCTGCAACGTTGAACGACTGAGCCAATATCCTACCGATGCTAACGTTTACCCAACGCCTGAGTAGTGATGTGAATACCCATATCAGCTTTACTCTCTCGCTCACAGCACAGGAGCGTACCAGAACGCGCCATCGCTTTGAGACGTCTGATGGTCAAGCCTTGTATCTACGCTTACCTAGAGGTACTGTCTTACAGGATAGGGATTTACTGCAATCCGAGGATGGCAATGTTATTATTCGCATTGCTGCTAAACCGGAACCCGTGCTAACCGTTACGTCCCAAAAACCGATTGATTTACTACGGGCAGCCTATCATTTGGGTAATCGTCACATCTGTTTAGAGATTGCTCCTGGTTATTTGCGATTGTCTCCTGACTCGGTGTTACAGACAATGCTGGAACAATTGGGGGTGGAGGTAAAAGAGGAAGTGATGCCTTTTTATCCAGAAAGCGGTGCATACACTCACAGCCATTAGGGACTCCCAAAAAATAAATTATCCTAACACCAACCTTGGGTGATAGCGAAGCGGGGCGCGTTTAGCGCACGGGCGGGTTTTGTACGGAGGTTATCGAGAAAGTCCACCGATTTAATCTCTAAACCCGCCCCGCCCTGAGATTACCTATCTCTTGTTTATAGCAATCGAGCAACTCCTGCAACAGATATCGTGACTCGCACAAGAACCTCCTATGCTGAATGATTTAGCTTTATTACGTCTCCTGCAACTGGCTAGCCCAGCGCTACCTGTAGGAGGTTACAGCTATTCTGATGGTTTGGAAACCTTAATTGACAGAAGTGTAATTGATAATCCGGAAAGCCTGCGTCAATGGCTGGAGCAGGAGCTGCGTTATGGGGCGATTCGGCTGGAAGCAGCGGTGATGCTGCGAGGTTATCGGAGTGTTGTCAGCAGAGATTTAGAGGCTTTGAGCAACTGGAATGCTTGGCTGACTGCTGCCAAGGAAACGGCTGAATTGCGATCGCAAAGTTGGCAGATGGGCGGTTCTTTAATGCGACTGCTGCTGAATTTGCAGCCTCAACTCGAACCTGTGGCCTCTGCTGTTGGTTCTCCTTGTAATTATGCGATCGCTTTTGGTCTTGCTGCTGCTTACTGGCAAATTGATCTCACTTCAACCGTCTTAGGCTACTTGCACAGTTGGACATCCAATCTCATCAGTGCTGGGATTAAGC
>JAIUYC010000927.1 GCA_020216575.1 Coleofasciculus sp. S288
ATTGTCAGCGGCGGCAAGCGTGCGATAGGTATCTTCACTAAAATCCTGGTGACCGGGGGTGTCCAATAAATTAATTTGATAACCCTGGTACTCAAACTGCAACACCGTTGAGGTAATCGAAATTCCCCGTTGTTGCTCCATTTCCATCCAGTCAGAGGTGGCCTTTCGCTGCGCCCTTCGTGCCTTCACTGCACCCGCTTCGTGAATTGCACCTCCGTATAGCAACAGTTTTTCAGTCAGCGTTGTCTTCCCAGCGTCAGGGTGGGAAATAATTGCAAAATTGCGCCGACATTCAACAGCAGCTTGCAGTTCAGTCTCAATTTCCGTGGACATCCAAACAGCCAAATTAGGGGACTCTCAAACAACATTATGAAGGAGTTTCAACGTTTTGACACTCCAACGCACCCTACACCTAGGGGGGATTTTCCGGCATTCACGCAAGAGACGCGCAGACATTTCAGTTGGGGATTCAAACCTAGGGATGTTTCCCGTCCGGACGCCTCCGGTTGGGACGCCTAATAGCTCCGCGTCCCCACGTCCCCGCGTCCCCCCGTCATCTTGTTAATTTTTAGGAACTCGCGCACCCGTTGTAGGTAAAACTCCGGTTTCTCCAGCATCGGGAAGTGCGCCGTATCAGGAATCTCAAAATACTCGACTCGATTACTCAAGGCAGCAGCTTTACGCCCCAGTTCAGCCGGGATAATCTTGTCGTATTGACCGGACACTAAAAGAGTCGGCACAGAAAGCTTGGCAAACTCTTGCGGCATCACTTCAGCCGCATACTTACTCACCGAAGTCAGCATTGTTCCCAAAGCAGCATTGTAATCCGCCACTACGAAATCCTCTAAAAAAGCACGACTCACTACCCTAGGTAGCGAACAAAAAAAAAATCGTGCCATGAATAGCGGTGCAGCCAAGGGAATCCACAAGAACCAACGGGGACGGAACTTAACAACGTAACCGCCAAATTTATGGAAAGCGTTAAACGATTTCTCGTCGTATTCAAAAATACCACTACAGGTCAAAATCGCTCGTTCCACTCGCTCTGGATAGCGGTTCAAAAATAGCGTAGCCGCAGAAGCTCCCATTGAGTGAGCATTGATGTAGACGCGATCGAGTTCCAGCGCATCTAACAATACTGCCAAATCTTCAGCATAATCTTCCATTTCATAGAGCAACTCTATCGGCTCTTCGGGTAATTTTGAGCGGCCAAATCCTCGCATATCGTAGAGCAGGCAGTCAAAGGTATCCGATAGAGCCTTGGCAGTGCTTTCCCAATACCGAGCAGAGCCACCCCAACCGTGGATGAAAACCATCACCGGCTTTTCTTTGGAGGGTAGCGATTCCGGTATCCATTCGTAGTAATGCTCGACGCCGCGAACGTTAATCAGAGGCATTTTAAAAGCGTTGAGTAAAGATTACGGGAATAAGTTATAGGGGCATACAGTCATACGCCCCTACCAAACTCTTCTATTAAGAATTGTCCCACTCTCGACACTGAATCCTTACGCCTAGCTCTGCTTATGCTGATTCGGGTTTCGGAAGGGAAGAAGGATGCACGAGCAACTCTGCCGTGGAGCGCTTCTCCACCATTTCTCGCGTAATGGTGCAGCGAGTGACATCCTTGCGGGACGGCAACTCGTACATTACATCCAGCATTAATTCTTCCACGATGCCACGTAACGCCCTAGCACCTGTTTTCCGGCGATAGGCTTCTTGCGCGATCGCTCGAATCGCATCGGGTTTGAACTCCAACTGCACGTTGTCCATCTTCAGCAGCTTCTGATACTGCTTCACGAGGGCATTCCGGGGTTCCGTCATAATTGCCATCAATGCTTCTTCATCCAGCGGGTCAACGACAGCACTGACCGGAACACGACCGATAAACTCTGGAATCATACCGAACTTCACCAAGTCCTCCGGCTCCAGATTCCGCAGCACATCCGCCGTGCGTTTGTCCTTCGACTGACCTTCCCCAGGCTGAACAAAACCAATTGACCGCTTGCCAATACGCTGCTCGACCACCTTCTCCAGACCGACAAATGCGCCCCCGCAAATAAACAGGATGTTGCTCGTATCAATCTGAATGCAGTCTTGATAGGGATGCTTGCGCCCTCCTTGAGGTGGCACATTGGCAACCGTCCCCTCTAACATCTTGAGCAGCGCTTGCTGGACGCCTTCGCCAGAAACATCCCTGGTAATAGAGGGGTTTTCACTCTTCCGGGCAATCTTGTCAATTTCATCAATATAGATGATGCCACGCTGGGCTTCCTCTACATCCAGATCGGCGACTTGCAGGAGTCGCAGCAAGATATTCTCCACATCTTCCCCGACATAGCCTGCTTCCGTCAGTGTCGTAGCATCTGCTACAGCAAACGGCACATCTAAGACACTAGCTAAAGTTTGAGCTAGAAGCGTTTTCCCGCATCCAGTTGGTCCGATTAAGAGAATGTTGGACTTCTGCAATTCTACCGACTCGTCCACCATTGGCTTGCCCTGAGCTTTAGATTGGAGAAAACTCAGGCGCTTGTAGTGATTGTAGACGGCAACCGAGAGAACTTTTTTGGCATCATCTTGCCCAATCACATGATCGTCCAGATACTTTTTCAATTCCCTCGGTTTGGGGATCTGATTCAAGGAAAGGTTGGCAGCACGAGTGCGGCGCTTTTGAGGGGGATCAGATCGGGGTACTGGCTGGGGCGTCGGAGTTCCAGAGTCCAGCAACTCCTCGTCTAAAATTTCATTGCACAGGTCTACGCATTCATCACAGATGTAGACTCCCGGACCGGCAATCAACTTGCGCACCTGCTCTTGAGATTTGCCGCAAAAGGAACATTTGAGATGGGAGTCGTATTTAGACATACCTGCCTCTTATTTGATAGGAGTGACAGCTGCTTCCGACTTAGGGAGGTTCTGCCGGGTGATGACCTGATCGATCAGACCGTAATCTTTCGCCTCTGCCGATGACATGAAGAAGTCACGTTCGGTATCCGCTTCGATTCTTTCCAGTGGCTGACCCGTGTGCTGAGCCAGTAACTGGTTCAGCGTCCGCTTGTGGTAGAGAATCTCTCTGGCTTGGATTTCAATGTCCACTGCC
>JAIUYC010000928.1 GCA_020216575.1 Coleofasciculus sp. S288
GCGGCTCTCAATTGCACTCAGATGAAGCTGTGCGAAACTCTCTGCTGGGGGGAGGGGTCAAACCCCTCGTTAATTGACCAACAGCTTCATTCCATTCGCCCCCTCAACCTCAACGCCGCACAGGTTCTAATTCCATCTGAGCGAAATGTTCCAGCAGCAGGCGATGGATGACGAAGATGTAACTGCCGCCAACTTTTTGGAGAAAGATGCGATCGCAACAGTTCCAACTTCAGCAATTCAAAATCCAAAAACTCCGCTTCCTTTATCCAATCATCGCGCAACCTTACCTAGCAATAGCCTACCTTGCCCAATTCATCTACTCAGATGCTCTAACCTGATAAACGCAGCGTCGCTCACCAGCAACGATATGCTCGGTTCTTTCAATAACGGCATCTTTTCCTAGAACAGTCTGGAACACTTCTAGCTCCTGGCGACACAGTCCCGTACAAGCCGTTGCAGCAGCACAGATGGGACAGTGGTTTTCAATCAACAGAAACGAGCCATCCTCTAACGACTGGACTTCAGCCATGTATCCTTCGTCAGTACGTTTGGCAGCTAATGCTTCTAGTCGCTGCTCTAAAGAGGCGTCACTCGGCAGTTTCTCCCCATAGTCTGCAATTTGCTGGCGAGTTCTGATCTCTAACAGGCGATCGAGTCCCTCTTCACCAAATGCTTCTTTCATGGAATCAAGCAGGCTGAGAGTCAACTCGGCATAGCGCTCTGGAAAGAGATTATTGGCAGCAGGGGTTAACTGCCACAGTTTAGCAGGTCGCCCCATAGAACGTGACTCTTCCTGGTAAGTGACGAGTTGTTCCTCTTGCAAGGCGTACAGGTGCTGGCGCACTGCCATTGCTGTAACGTTCAAACGGGAGGCTAACGCTAGAGCGTCCATCGCTCCCTCCAGCTTGAGCAGTTTAAGAATAGCGCGTCGGGTACGGACAGTTGCTGATTTATTAGGTGATTCACTCTTCATAATTAACAATCTAAAGAAAAGTCTTTATAAATTCAAGTGGGATGCCTACAATACTTTCTAACCGAATCGGCATCGTGAACACGCTCTTTGGATTTGGGGTGATTCTTCTTGTTAGCAACGTCTTGCTTGGTTTGTACTATCAAAGAGTCAAACAGAAGCAGTTGACTTGAATATCAAGGCTTCGAGACGTTACGAGGCTAATTTTGATTTCATCATTCGTAACAGTTCAAATCAAAAAAAATGTTGGTTCCTACCCATCTGAATCAGTCTCAGCAGACAATTCAGCAATCACATCACTTAGAGGAATATTCCCTTTGCGGTCTGATTTTAAACTCCTTGGTTGCCCTGCTATTTGGGCATCAACTTCTTCTACAGATAACACGGGTAGATCGAAGGCTGCTCTAAACCACTTGACCAATTGCATCAATTCTTCCAGTGAAGCACCGACTACAACAACAGGAGCCTTACCATAAGCGACAATAGTGTTATCTCGTTCATAAAAAACCTCACGAATTGAGTAACGTTCTTGTCTATCGCGAAACACACGATATGTCCAAATCATAGTTGGCTAATCCTCTTGTCCACTAAAGAACACCGTATTATTGGGTTTCTCACCGATTCTTTCAATGTTAACAATCTGTACAAGTTCATCAACGTTGTAGAACACCCGAAATACGCCAACACGCAACTCCCATGCAGCAATGTCTAGTGGATTCTACGAGTGATGGCAATGTTTCAAATCGTAAATAGCATTCAGGGAAAAGCTAGAATCACGATAGATGCTAGCTTTCTCAGCTTTAGATCCACCTCTAGATGTTTATCGCTCCCATCCCAAAAACTCGCTATGGACATTCGCTACATTAATCAAGGTAAACGTGGAAAGGTTGGTCTTTGCAACATCTGTAAACAGTCAGCTTCTCTAAGTTGGGATCACGTTCCACCAAAAGGAGGAATCGATTTAACACCTGTTGACCAACTCACAATTTTGCAATGCTTGACTGCCAACTCAGATGAGCAAAAATCTCGTATTTCCCAAAATGGAGTTAAATATCGAACACTTTGCAAGCAGTGTAATGCACGCTTGGGACACAGCTACGATCCGCTTCTAAATGAATTTGCTCTTGGAGTAGGCAGAGTTCTCAAGTCAATTGTAAAAGTTCCACCTGTCATTCATTATAGAACACAGCCAGCAGCTCTAATACGGGCTATTCTTGGGCATTTACTGGCAGCTAAGGCTTTCATAGATAATGTGGACGTTGACCAGAAGATACGCGATTTTCTATTCGATGAGCAAGCGCATCTGCCCGAAGACATCAAGATTTTCTATTGGATTTATCCGTACCAAGAAATTGTAGTTGTCCGTGATATTGTTATGCCTGCAATTAGAGGAAATTTCAGCAAATTTGGATTTTTTAGTGGTATCCTCAAATACTTCCCGATAGCTTATCTAGTCTGCAATCTAGAAAAGTACGAAGGACTAGACGAGTTGACGGTCTATCGCAATATCAAACTAGAAGAAGTTGCGGAGATTCCAATTCATCTGACCTCAATTAAACATCCTCTATGGCCGGAGATAACTAACGATGGTAATTTTATAGTGGGTGGGCTGAATTTAGAGGGTTCCATCTATGCGCGTCCGAGGAAAACATAATCAATTAGGTGTCGTTTTCGTCAATAGCCGCATAATTGGGGTGAAGGTTCATGAAATTGCGTATAAGTCGAAGACCTAGCTCCTCATCATCTATATTAAGACTTCGCGCCAAAGAGTAGAAACGCTCTCGTTCCTCAACACTACTGAAGTTGATGAATAGTGTTTTGGGGTAACTATCAGAAGAGGCAACTCGCCAGAGTTGAGTAAGCTTGTATTGACCGTTGTTATACGGCTCTAGTTGAGCAATGAATTCGGCTCTGCGATAGCGGAAGCTCCGATGCTCTTGCTGTGGGTCAACATAAGTATGGTGTTTGTCTAATAAACGACGGGATACCTCTTCCGGTTCAATCACTTCAGCCTTTATTACCAGCGGCCTAAGTGCATCCAGCCAAATCCGGTCAAATAATTCAATGAGCTGTTGTTTACTCATGCCCTGCCGAGTCTCGTAGTCTATCTCAAATAGCTTGTTT
>JAIUYC010000929.1 GCA_020216575.1 Coleofasciculus sp. S288
GTTCAGCTTCCGGAAGCCGAGTTGCAAGATTGCATCACCGTTGGTGAAATAGCAAAGCGCAAGATGGTGGAAGCGAATTTGCGACTGGTCGTTTCAGTAGCGAAGAAGTATATCAAGCGTAACGTAGATTTGCTGGACTTGATTCAGGAAGGCACCATTGGAATGCAGCGGGGTGTGGAAAAGTTCGATCCCACGAAGGGCTATCGGTTTTCCACTTACGCCTACTGGTGGATACGGCAGGCAATAACGAGAGCGATCGCAGAAAAAGGACGCACGATTCGCCTTCCCATCCACATTACAGAAAAGCTCAACAAAATTAAAAAGGCTCAGCGGGAATTAGCGCAAGAACACGGACGAGCCGCAACGGTATCGGAGTTGGCACAAGAGTTGGAACTAACCCCCAAACAGGTGCGCGAGTATCTGGAACGGGCGCGTCAACCGCTTTCATTGGATTTGCGTGTAGGGGATAACCAAGATACTGAACTGGTAGAACTGCTGGAAGACACAGGTCAATCGCCAGAAGAGTTTGTGACTCAGTCGGCCATGCAAATCGATTTGGAGAAGCTGATGGCAGATTTGACGCCTCAGCAACGGGAGGTGTTATCGCTGCGGTTTGGTTTGGTCGATGGGCAAGCCATGACTTTAGCAAAAATTGGCGATCGCCTCAATATTAGCCGCGAACGAGTACGACAAATCGAACGGGAAGCTCTCTCTAAACTCCGCAAGCGCAAAGCGGACATGCGCGAGTACATAGCAGCTAGCTAAAAGAGTTGAAGGTGGGAAGGTTGGAAAGTTGTTCGCCTTAGGCGTTCTTGAAGGATAGGTTGAAGGCGGGAAGGTTTAACTAATAATCTTCTGTTAACCTATAACCTGCTAACTTGCCAACCTGCTAACCTACAACTGGCTAACCTGTATACCTCCCGGTGGCAAAATCCGATGTCATTAGTTCGGTTCTACCGACTCTATCCTCAACAGTAGCTTGTTACATTAATTGACACGGTCGTCAACAGCTAAAGTAGAGATAGACACGACACGCTGCTCCTCCTTTCTGGATCAGTAGGAGAGAGCGATCGCTAGGAGGTAAAAGGTGAGCGACAAATCCGATAAGGCGTCCGAGTTTTTTGAAAGTGAGGCTAACGCGAACTTGCTGTGGGAGTACGTGCAATCCATGAGTCCAGAGACGATTGCCCGTCTATCTAAACCAATGTCTCCTGAGGTGTTTCAGGTAATGGAACGCAATATCATGGGGCTGTTGGGCAATCTCCCTTCAGAACATTTCGGCGTGACTATAAATACTAACCGTGAAAACCTGGGGCGTCTTTTGGCTTCAGCCATGATTAGTGGTTATTTCCTACGCAATGCTGAACAGCGCATGGTGCTAGAGAAGTCCTGGCAAACGACTGAATCCCTTTCCTCAGATGCTGATTAGACAACTACTCAGTAGAAGGGTACAAATAAGTGAAACGAGTATTAGCTTAATCGTTGTTAGTAGGAATTTAACAAACAAAATGCATAATAACCCCTAATGATTAACTACTAACAATCTCAACCCTTATTTATTCAAACCGAACAACTCAAGCATCAAACATCCAATTTTCAGAGGAAATACGGCAATTGGGACGACATCGGACGCCGGCAGATTCGCTTGCTGATCTGTCGGTTTTGACTGTTAGGGAACGGAAGCAATTGTCCGTCAAAGATGCTACCTCGGACGTAGAGCAATTTGCTGAGCCAGGCCGCAGGGAATCGTTAAGCCAATCGCTCCTCACCTGGTACGCTGACACCCGCCGAGACTTACCTTGGCGACATGGCTGTGACCCTTATGCTATTTGGGTATCGGAGATTATGCTTCAACAAACCCAAGTCAAGACGGTCATCCCTTACTATCACCGCTGGTTAGAAAAATTTCCCACCCTAGAAGCATTAGCCTCAACTGACTTACAGCAAGTCCTCAAAGCGTGGGAAGGACTGGGATATTACAGCCGTGCTCGTAATTTACACCAAGCCGCTCAGGAAATTAGGCAGCGTCACGGTGGTATTTTTCCCACACAGCTAAACGATGTTTTAGCGTTACCGGGAATTGGTCGAACAACAGCAGGGGGTATTCTCAGCGCCGCCTTCAATCAGCCAGTTGCCATTCTGGACGGGAATGTTAAGCGAGTTTTGGCACGACTGGTCGCTTTACCTGTGCCACCAGCAAAAGCAACTAAACAGTTGTGGCAGCTTTCAGAAGTCCTACTTAACCGGGAACATCCTAGAGAGTTTAATCAAGCATTGATGGATTTGGGAGCCACAGTCTGCACGCCCAAAAATCCCGATTGTCCTAATTGTCCATGGAGTTCCCACTGTCAGGCTTACAATTTAGGAATTCAATCTCAGCTACCCATGCGCGAAACATCTCCCCCTTTACCCCACAAAACAATTGGTGTTGCCGTAATCTGGAATGAACAGAGTCAGATTTTGATTGACCGTCGCCGTGCTGAAGGGCTGCTGGGTGGGCTATGGGAGTTTCCTGGCGGCAAAATTGAATGCGGTGAGACGGTTGAGGAATGTATCAAACGAGAAATTCAAGAAGAACTAGGAATTGACATTGAGGTAGGAGAGCGCCTAATTACGATTGACCACGCCTACAGTCACTTTCGCGTTACGCTCACCGTCCATCACTGCCGCCATCTCTCAGGCCTGCCTCAACCGATTGAATGTGACGAAATTCGATGGGTTACGTTAGATGAAATTGACCAATTTCCCTTCCCCAAAGCCAACTCTCAGATTATCGCTGCTCTGCGCGAAAATAGTTAGGATTAAGCTCATCCTTTGGTGACAAACATTCAAGCTGTCGTAACGACAGCTTGAGCGCTCATTACCCAATACTCAACGCTATTGACTATCAGCATTCGATGGTGAAGATTCTGATGTTGCTGATGGCTGGCTCGGTTGATTCTTCAGTTGTAGGGCTTCTCTAGCCGATAGCCCTTCCCCTTGAGAGCCAAAGTACCACAGAGTGGAGGCCGCCTCAGCACGAGTGACTGACTTTTTCGGCTGAAATAGCGTCGTGTAGCCAAACACTCGACGGATATTGGATTGCTCTCCA
>JAIUYC010000930.1 GCA_020216575.1 Coleofasciculus sp. S288
AGAACCAGTTGCATGGCAAACATCGAATTGACAAATCCCACAGCAAAGATATCTTCATCATCCTGCAAGTCGTGGTTGCCAAAAAACTGAGACAGGAAGGTTTTGATTTTTGTTTTTGCGTCTTTCATCGTTCACTTATAGGAATAAAAACCTTTTCCACTTTTCCGACCATATAACCCGGCATCAACCATCTTTTGGAGCAAAGGGCATGGTCTATATTTGCTGTCACTGAAGCTTTCATACAGAACTTCGATTGAGAAAAGAATCGTATCTAACCCAATCAAGTCAGCGGTCTCAAGAGGTCCCATTTTGTGACCAAAACAGGTTTTGAAGATTCTATCGACTTCTTCGGCTACAGCGACTTGGTCTTGCAGGAGAAAAATCGCTTCATTAATGGTCAACATGAGGACGCGATTGGAAACAAATCCTGGCGAGTCATTGACAACAATGCCTTCCTTACCCATTTGAGCCAACAAGTTTTTAGCCGTCTCAATCGTTTCTTCGGAGGTGTGATATCCGCGAATCATTTCAACGGTTGGCTTCATCGGAACCGGGTTCATAAAATGCATACCAAGCACTTTAGACGCTCGCTTGGTTGCGGAAGCAATGCGGGTAATGGGAATCGCTGATGTGTTCGCAGCAAACACAACGCTCTCTGGACAAATTGCCTCAAGCTGCGGGTAGATTTCCTTTTTAATACTCCACTTTTCCGTTACATTCTCAATGATAAATTTTACCCTATCTAGCAGTTTATAGTTTGTCGAAAACTGGATGCGATTCAGAATTTCTTCGGGATTTTCTGCTTTCTCTTTTTTATTAAATAAACCTTGAAAGCGAATGTTCTTCCTAATTTCTTGGTTGGCTTTTTCTAGGATTTCCTCGGAAACATCGATGAGAATTACCTGATGACCGGTTTGGGCTAGGTTTTGTGCTACCCCAATTCCCATCACGCCCGATCCCACAACACCAACGCTTTGAATCTTCATACTACCTCTTAATGTCTCGAATTTTCAGGTTCTTGTTGAGAAAGAACGGATACGAGTTTTTCGGCTTCATCTTCAGCGAGTTCTTCTATCTCTTTGATAAGAATTTCCTCAATAATCAAGACTAACTCTGCCACAGAGGGCGCTTCAAAGATGAATCGCAGGGATAATTCTACTTGGAATTCCTGACGCAGCCGAGAAATAAGTTGAATTCCGATTAGAGAGTGTCCCCCCAAATCAAAGAAGTTATCGTAGACGCCGATCCGGTCGATGCCCAGCAACTCTTGATAAATGTCAGCAATTTTGCTCTCAGTTTCATTTCTAGGTGCAACATAAGCCGTTTTTAAATTCGGTCGTAGTTGTGTTGATTTAGGACGAAGCTTCTCGATGTTTTCGAGTAAACTTGCGGCTGCTAAAACTTCATCCTCCTCAAGTAGGGTTTGCAGGTTTCGCGTTGACACAACAACTTGAGGCTGTTGACTTGACACGATGTGCCATAAGGCGTCTATTCCCTCTTGAAATGCGATACCATATCGTTCTCGCATCTGCCTGAGTCCAGCTTGTAGTTCTGGAGAAAAGGACATAAAAGCATCTTGCAAGTTGTTGACTTGCCAAGAGTCCCAGTTAATAGAAATGGTAGGAATATTGCGCCGATAATTATTGTAGTGAGCGAAGGCATCGATAAAAGCATTCGCGGCACAGTAATCGACTTGACCCAAGCCCCCTATAATTGCATTCATGGAAGAAAATAGAACCCAAAAATCTGGCTGTTCGTCCTTTAATACAGCCTCTAAAACCAGCGTCCCCTTGACTTTTGGATTGAGAACATTTGCTGACATTTCTGGAGTTTTGAGTTGAATAATACTGCCATCTGCCACACCTGCGGCATGAATGACTCCATGAATCTTGCTAAAGCGATCGCGCACTCGTTCAATGGCAACTTGCATTTGCTTGAAATCAGCAACATCTGCCGCCAGGACAAGAACCTCTGCACCCAATTCCTCTACAGTCTGAACGTTCTTTATCTTGATACTGATTGGGTTGTCTTCTTCATGGCTAGATAACCATTGCTTCCATTCAGCTTTTGCAGGTAATCCCGAACGTCCAATGAGTACCAATTTGGCTTGTATTGCCTTTGCCAAGTGTTGTGCGATCGCGAGTCCAATTCCCCCCAATCCCCCTGTAATAATATAAACTCCACCCGATCGTAACTTGGCTGTACGTAACGTTTCACCTTCTACGGGTAACGGTTCAAAGCACTGCACCCATCGATGATTTCCCCGATAAGCGATGATTGACTCAGATACTCCTGCAACGAGTTCTACAATAAGTTGGTCTATGAGTTGCTGCCATTGCCTTGTATTCGACGGAGGAAGCGTAATATCAATGCTACGACAAGTTATGTTTGAGTATTCCTGGGGAATGACTTTACACGGGCCTAAAATTGTCGCCTTCTCTGGACATAACTCACTGCTATCGAGTACCTCCTGCATATTATTAGATACAACATCAATTCGGAGAGAATCAGTAATATTCTGTTCTCCTATTGCTTGCGCTAGAAACAGCAAACTGTAGAAGCCAAGCGCTTGAGTTTGTTCCAAACCCTCCAGCCCAAACCGTTCGCGATCGTTTGAGGTTACGTTCCAAAAATGAACGATGGTTTTGGGAATTTTATTTAAGGTAAACAGCTCTCTAAATAAGGTGTCATAGTCATCTCTTTTTTCAGGATTAATCGTGTATTCCTGTTGATTAAGCTTGCCAAATTGCTGCCCTTGCTTTACGACTATTACCTCTTGATTCTCCCCTTGAAGTCGCTCTACGATTTGCGAACCTATCCCGCATTCATCAAGAAACACCAGCCAGCATTGCGAGCGCTCGATTAATTGTTCAGACTCAAAAAATACGGGTGGCGCGACTCGTTTCCAGGAAGGAATATGGAACCAGTCACGAATATCAAGCTTTGCTTCTAATGCTTCTTCCTTTAGATTGACAGCACCTGTATTTTTTTGTCGTTCAATCCAGTAACGTTGGCGCTCAAAAGGATAAGTTGGTAAGGGAATGCGGCAACGGCGCTCATTAGCATAAAAGCCTGACCAAT
>JAIUYC010000931.1 GCA_020216575.1 Coleofasciculus sp. S288
CGGTCAAAGGGCGTCGCTTGAGAAGACGCTGCTGACGCCGCTTGAGCATTGGTTTGGGCGTCCACCGGAGAGTTTTCCATGATTCTTGCTACTGTTCTGCTTATCCCTGAGTGTAATCCTTCAGCGTAGCAAACCGCCCTGTTGAAACAGTGACCAGTTATCAGCTATCAGGCATAGGGTAAGAGATTGAAACCCGCACCATCGCCCCAGCTCAACGAGCAAATTTACCTATGTCCAGTAAGTGACTTAATTCTATCGAGGCTATGATTGGATTTGATCGGGTACAAGTCGTGCCAACTGTTTCCTGGCTAATACTTAGCCAAAGCCAATTGCCTTGGCGAGAACTTTGCGGGGAAATAGCGCTGCCAAAAATCTAAGTAGAACTGGAATTTTGTTTATGAATGAAGATTCAATCCAAAAAGTTCAGGAGGATGAATACGATTTTCCTTATCACTATGTTCCCACCTATAAGCAGGTATTTAATCAGTGCTTTAACTGGGGTTGGGGTATAAATTACATAGCAACCATTGAATTTATCATAGATAAGCTGAAGCAGGAACAGTTTGAGTTGTTAGTCGATGTTGGTTGTGGAGATGGCAGACTTACAAAGGAATTGAGAGAGGAATTCAAGGATAAAAAAATAGAGGGAGTGGATTACTCAGAAAAAGCAATAAGATTAGCCAAAGCAATGGATTTTGCTGGAACTTATTATTGTGTTGATATTATGAATGATGGGTTAAACACCCGATATGACATAGCCTTACTTATAGAAGTATTTGAGCATATTCCTCCTCAGATTAGCGATGATTTTTTAAGTGCAGTCGCTAGGTTAATCAGAAAAGATGGAGTACTCCTTATGACCGTTCCTCATGTTAATGCACCACTTGAAACTAAACACTACAGGCACTTTTCTGTAAAAAACATTTCTAAGTGCTTAGAAAAATATTTTGAAATTATAGAGGTTATCCCCTTTGAAAAAAAGGATAAAAGGAAGGATATGATTGACAATTTACTAACAAATGACTTTTTTATTCTCAACCATGTTAAGCTTAAAAATTTTCTTTACAGGATGTATAAGGAACATTTATTTCTTACAGAAGAAAAATTTTGTAAAAGAATATATATCAAGGCAAAAGTTAAATGATTCGAGGGGATTGGGATGAAAGACGGGTAAAAACAGGGGTTCGATGCCTCTGTTTTTACAAATCACTTCCCCTGGCACTCAGTATGGAATAATGCGTCCACCGCGTCTTTCCTGGCCGTGAAAGGAGTAGTAGTAGCGGCGACACCCGCCAACGTCGTCTAACTCTATCTTCTCGGTCAGCCACCTGCATCGCAGGTTCTTCTTCCGAAGATTGGTCAACGGGAATTTCTGGTTAGAAGCCCACCCCCTTCAATGGGGTGGGAGTGTCACAAGTGTATTAGTACCAGTTGTAAGCCCGACAGCTTATTACTCAATTCTGACTCGGAAGCGAACAAATCCTACATTATTTGGTGCTGTGTTAGGAATATCTCCCAAGTCCACAAACACGGCTCCAGTAGGGTTACTGGCATCAGGACAAGGGGGAGCACCAAAGGGAGGACTAACATTTAAAGATGGGATAAAGCTTCCGCGATCGTCTCCTGGTGTATCGGTCTGAGCTTGATTGGATAACCCAGCAGTGGGTAAAGTCAATGAAATACTGCCAGCACTATACGCTGTTCCAGTAGGAATGGGGTCACAAAGCCTGATAGCTCTGGAATTTTGGGAGCCATCCGAGAGGAAATAAATAGTGTACTCGACTTCATCTCCGCTCTGTAAAGAGGCTTCTGACTCTAGATTGAAAACTCCCACAGGCGCTCCACCAGGGAGTTGAGACCAGCCGGCTGCATCATCATCTTCAGTATTTGGGTCACTCACAAACTCGTTGAAATTGATGCCGCCAATTGGTACACCTCCTCTAGTAATATTCGTAATTCGCTTCACCAAACGCAGACGAGCAGGTTCAGCTCCAGGTCCAACAACTCTGATGATTGTGGGGTCATCATCTCCGGTATCGCCGGGAAGATTCCCCTGATCAATGCCATCATCGTCGATTTGTGGAATCTCTCCTGGACGAGCAAACGCATCAGTAATAGAGGGTTCAACTGTTCCATTGTCTGAGCTGGCAATAGCTTGGTTGATAATTTCAGTCCCGGCCGGAGCTGTCACAATCGCTTGAAACTTAACTTCAATGCCACCTCCATTTGCTCCCAGTGATCCGGGTGTATTGATATTAGGGTCAGTTGTGCCGTTGTAGTTGGGGTTAGCCGTTACCGTCGTTCCCGCACCAGATGCACTAAAGCTGTAACTACCGCTTACATAAGTTAGCTTTTCGGTGTCTATAATATCGGTAGCCCGGAAATTAATGATGTCTTCAGGAGAGCGGTTGATGTAGTTGATCGTGTACTCTACAATATCACCCGTAGTTAACGAGCCACTGTTATCAACATCTGTGAAGAGACGAACAGATTTGACGCCAGCAGGCTGAACTAGACCGGGAAGAATGGGCGTCTCTTCGGTATCGGTGTTGTTGTCAGGATTTGGGTCATTCACATCAGGCGGTCGCGTCACTGTGGCTGTATTGTTCAACGGTCCTACAGCGACTGGGGAAACCGTGCCGTTAACCGTAATGGTGGCAGTGGCTCCCACATCCAGATCCACCGTTAAATCAATGTTATTCCCAGTACCACTCGCTGGATTGCAAGCCCCAGTATCAGAGGTGATGGCACAAGACCAACTGACATTGGTAATATCGGGCGGAACCGTATCTGTTACTCTTGCTCCTCTGACATTGGTGAAGAATTCTCCCTGGTTTGGCGACCTACTGGTAACTGAAATGGTGTAACTGATGGGTTCGCCGGCAACGGCTGTAACATCATTATCGGTTTTGTCAATGCCTAGGTCAGCCTGTTGAACCACGATACCACCGGTTAGGGTAATGGGATTGACCAGCGAAGTCCAAGTATCAATTCCATTGTTGTCGCCAAATCCGCCATCAAAGCGGTGCGCGCCTCCGGGTGAACTCTCAACTCCCTGTAGAGCACTGATGGGATT
>JAIUYC010000932.1 GCA_020216575.1 Coleofasciculus sp. S288
CTCTAGGCGTAGGAGATGTCAGACAGTTAAGAGCTGCAATCTCTGTCTGATGCCTGAATCCCCCGTTTTTAAAACGGGGGAGTGGCTCAACGAGTGTAATCGATACTCCCACCAATCGAGATGCAATGAATACAGAGAATGCCTCTGGGTGGGTTAAACCCGATTCTCTAGCACAGGTCATCTGTTTTTTAGCTTCAGAAGCCGCTCTTGATATGAGAGGAGCAGTTGTTCCTGTGTATGGCAATATTTAAACTCAATTCTTTATAGGAATGCCATTATCCAAATCTGGAATTGGCATTCGTGTAAAAGACAGCATCAACACGAGAGATGCTTTCATAATTTCACCTTTTGATTACCTCAAGTCAGACTATGAGTAACTTACCCGTTTTATCAGCGAGTGAACTTGCTACGGCTTTGCAAGAACTGAAAGGTTGGAGTATTGAGCGAGGGAAACTCCATCGTCAGTTTCAGTTCCCATCCTTTGTTAAAGCTTTTGGATTTATGACTAGTGTGGCACTAGTTGCAGAAACAATGGGACATCATCCAGAGTGGTGCAACGTATACAACCAAATATCAATCGATTTAACAACTCACGACGCAGGTGGAATTACGATGAACGATATCCATCTGGCTCACAAAATGAATGAGCTAGCGGAGTAAGTAGGTGGATAGGGAAAAACTCAACTCTGTAACGCCACATCTTGCCGCCGTGTGGCAGTTGACGGTGCGGAATGGGGCTAAATTTCTGCGGCTTTCCTGCCTTTAAGGAGATAAGTCAGCATCTCCTCCTTGCCTTTGACCTGACTGGCAAGTTAGCTATCATCGAGGTCAAGAAATGCAGCAATTTTTAGCCGAACAAAATCAGGAATTATCTGCCAATGAATGGAAAATTACCTGTGAATTATTTGCCCCCTATGCTCCTGAAAAAAATCCCGTTGAAGCGATTTGGTTACAATTAAAAACCTTGCTGAGAAGATTTTATAGATTTGGCAAATACTTTAGGATTGTTAAACGTCTTTTCCAAATGTTTGCTAACCTAAAACTTTTCAATTTTCCTAATCTTGAGAAGTACGACGCTTTTTCACAATTCATTTAGATTCACTATATCAAATGGAAATGCTATATATTTTCTTGTCAAACAAACAATCAACAGCAAAAAAATACCCCATTAATAAAATTAGGGATACATCAGTTGCAGCTACTGAAGGAAAAAAATGTATTTTGATATTTGGCTTTAAAAATCAAAATAGATATAAGCAAGACTTACACAACATTGGCTGGGAAGCCCCTCTAACTCCCCCAAGATTAGAGAAAACAAAAGTCAATTCTCCTATCTTGTACCCGCCCGAGTTGAGGGCGATGCGTAAGTCCTGCTATCTCCAAATCTTAGGCAATACTTGTGAAGAACTTGTGAATGAAAACGATAACGATCCTAAATGAAGCTGAAATACCTCCCCCTTGTCTTCCCTAGCGCAGGGTAGCGGAAATAAGTGATCAACTAAAATCTCTCCCTTGTCCCCCTTGTCGCTGAGAGGTGGTTACTTTCCTTTTGCCGTCCTGCACTAGTCATTAGGCAGGTCTGAGTGGTTTACAGGTAAAATAACTGGGGGACTAAGAACTGGAAGGATCGATGCCTCGCATCCCCACATTAACGTTCGACAGGGGAACTCTGATTTTGCATCCACCACCACGCGCTAAAGGCTGGGTGGATTATGCAACGTGGGATGATCGGGTTGAAAAATTTCGCATTCCGGCAATTCATTACCGCCAGTTGGTGGAGGTGTTGCAAGCTGAAGGTGCAAACTTTAATGATGAGGCGAAGGAATTTGCACCATTAGAACTGGTTTCCAGCTTTGAAATGGAACCTTACCCCCATCAGCAGGAAGCACTCTTAGCCTGGAAGCAGGCAGGACGTAGAGGGGTGGTAGTACTGCCGACAGCGGCGGGAAAGACATATTTAGCTCAACTGGCGATGCAGGCAACGCCTCGCAGTACGCTGATTGTGGTGCCAACTCTGGATTTGATGCATCAGTGGTATGCTCACTTGAAAGCGGCGTTTCCGGATGCTGAGGTGGGGTTACTGGGGGGAGGTTCGCGGGATAGAACTTCGCTGCTTGTTGCCACTTACGATAGCGCGACAATCCATGCCGAAGCCTTGGGGAATCAGTATGCCATGCTGATCTTTGATGAGTGCCATCATTTGCCGACTGACTTTTACCGCACGATCGCAGAATATACGATCGCACCTTACCGTCTCGGACTCACTGCCACTCCAGACCGTTCGGATGGGCGTCATAATGACCTTAACGCCTTAATTGGACCAGAAGTTTATCGCAAAACGGCGTCTGAACTCTCTGGTTTTGCCCTTGCCGAACACAAGGTTATTCAGATTAAAGTCAAACTCTCTCAACAAGAACGCGATCGCTACAATACCTGCATCAAACTCCGTAATGAGTTTTTGAAAGCCTCGAAGATTTCCTTAGGCAGCATGCAAGGATGGCAGCAGTTTGTCATGACAAGTGCGCGATCGCAAGCCGGACGCAGAGCGATGTTAGCGCATCGGGAAGCCAAGGAAATTGCCTTGGGTACAGACGGCAAACTGCGGATTCTTGCCGACTTACTCGCCCAACATTACCCCGAACGTACCCTCATCTTCACCAACGACAACGCTACCGTTTATCGTATTTCCCACGAGTTCCTCATTCCCGCCATCACTTATCAAACGCCTGTCAAGGAACGCCACGACATTCTCACCCGCTTCCGTGAGGGAGACTATAAAACAGTCGTCGCCTCTCATGTCCTAAATGAAGGAGTCGATGTCCCAGATGCTCGTGTGGCAATTATTTTATCCGGTACAAGTTCGGAGCGCGAGTACATTCAGCGATTGGGACGAGTGTTGCGCCGAGGGACGGATGAAAATAAACTCGCGCTACTTTATGAAGTCGTGGCAGAAGATACGACTGAAGAAGGGATATCTCAACGGCGGCGCGGAGTAGAATCAAAAAACGAACCGCAAGCATATCAACGACGCAAACCCGTCCAAAAGCCACAGCCGAAACACCAACAATTAGAGAT
>JAIUYC010000933.1 GCA_020216575.1 Coleofasciculus sp. S288
AGGCGATTTTCCGGCAAGTCTCCATCCTCACAAACCTCAAAGGGCAATCCAATGGCTTGTGTTAGCGTTTCACAGGCTTGATATTGTTGTCCTAGTTCCGACTGCATCCGACCCAGGTTAACCAATGTAATAGCCCGATTCCGCAATTGACCTGGAGCTTTAAACGATTGTGCTGCTCGTTGCAATAGTTCAACAGCCTGCGAAAACTCCCCTTGATTTTGGAGTGCTTGGATATCGCTCTCCAACTTTTGAATTTCTTCCTGTGTTTTAAGAGTTGTACTCCTAGTAGGTATTTGTGATAAGACAGGTGATATTGCTAGGGTCAAAAATATCCCAAACAAAACCCAAGCTAGCAAGTGGCGGTATACCTTCCGTCTGAAGAAAATTACCCATTTATTTAAGAAATTAAACCTTATTAAGGGTTGTATTGTAAGGAGAAATGAAAACCGTTTTCTTGCCATGTTCTATCCCTCGAATCTACAGAAATTAACGGAATGCCCCAATCAAGACGGGCAGTAAAATTGTCACCCTGTCGCCACTGCAAACCTAGACCCACAGATGCCAAAGTATTAGGGTCAGGATTATCGTTTCCAGAACTATTCCAAGCCGTACCGAAATCAACGAAGGGAACCACTTGTATCACCCCTCTATCCCTAAAAACTCGTAAGACAGGTAACTGGACTTCTGCCGAGGCAAAAATGTCGTTGTCGGTTTGCAGAGTATCTTGTCGATAACCCCGCACACTCCCCAAACCCCCAACCGCAAACTGCTCTGAAGACAGAAGTGCTTTGTCGGCTAGTTGGGCATTGGCGCGAACCAGTAGTTGAGTATCTCTAGCTAAAACTCGAAGCCACTGCGCTTGTCCCTGCCAAGAAAAAAAGCGGCTATCAGGAACCGCTTCATTCGTTTCGGCAATCGGTTCATTGATAGTGGCGTTGAAGGCATCGAGTCCAAAATTGAATTGAGAGCGCAAAGCGATAACTTCCCGCTCATTCTGCTGCGTCCATTCCTGAAAAAACCGTAGGGCAAAGACGCGAGTAAAGCCCTCATCATTTGCACCTGGTGAGAGGGGAAAGGGAATGTCTAACAAGGAAGTCTCGCTTTCCCTCAAAGAAGCGGTCAAACCTAGAGCTAATTCCTGAAACGTTGACCGCCTCGCTCCTTCGGAATTGCCCCTTCTGATCTCTCGAATTATCGGCTGGCGCAGTGTTAACTCGTAGGAACGCGATGCCGATTCAATGTCTGGACTCGAACCATCCCCGTCAATGTCGTCAAAAGGAGGCTCAATTACGTCATTTGCACTCCGACTATACGCAAAACTGAGCGTTCCGTCACGGGGATTAAGAGGCAAGGTATAACTAGCATCCCAACCATTGCTACCATCTGTGTTGGTGTAGCCCACTCTCAAGCGATCGCCTATTCCCAGTAAATTCGCTTCTGTCAGCGCCACTTGTCGTTGGAAAGTGCCAACACTGGGAGAACGACCATTACTGATACTGAGTGGACTACTGAAAGAGTCAGCCTCTTCTACCTGAACTTTCAGGATACTTTGACCGGATTCTGGCCCCGCTGATAGGCGAGCTGTTACAGTTTCAATCAAAGGATCGAGTTGCAGCAGTTGTAGGGCTTCCTGTAAATCATCAGTATTCAAAGGCTTTGACGCCACAAGTGCCAAACGTGAGCGCACATAATTGGGATTTAACCGCGATCTGGAGCTTTTGACTTCAATCTGAATATCCTCTTCCTTTAACTCACCTTCAATGATCTGGATTTTGACTACTCCTTCTCCTTGCTGTTGAGTTTGCTTGGGAATACAAACAATTGCACCAGTCGTGCTGTAGTCCTGTTCAGCGTAATGTTTGGCTATTTCAGAAGCCGCTGAAACGAGCTGTGCAAGTGAGAGAGGTTTGTCAAGGTAGTCCTTGACGAGGTTTTCTAACTCTCTTTCCGGAAAGACCGGATTATCAACAATGAACTCAAATTTTCTAACAGTAATGGTATCTGGAATACTTCCAGGTTCTCCTGATGGATCTGTATCGCGACACCGAGGGGTTTGTGGTACACCTTCTGGTAATGGGGAAGGGACATCTAGAGGAGTTGGATTGGGGATAGGGGTAGGTGATGGGGGAGGCTGTGTTTCATCCCGTGGTGAATCAGGCACAGTTGGGATATTAGGGTTGACAACTTGAGCCGTCTCGATGGTTTGCACTCTTAAAGAGTTAGCCTGCCCAGTATTTGGGCTAAAGCCTTGGCTGTCTTCAACTCCAGACCATTCAACGAGCATATTTTCATTGATCGCATCCAGTTGTGCTGTTGCAAGAGGTGTTGCTGATTGCTGGGTAGATTGTTGCGTTGGTAGAGAGAGAGTAGGCGTTTCCTGATAAATTGGGGAGTCAGGTAGAGGCGTTGGTAGCGAGTCGAAGGATTGAGCGATCGCAGAACCAGCCGTGATGTTACTCGTCAACGCGATCGGACTTAACTGAAGCAAATACCAGAGCAGATTGTACCAATGGAAATTTCTCAGGCGCACGGCAGACAGGTTCATTAATTTAAAGAGTAACAATGACAGTTAGAGTCATGCGCCAGCACCCTAATTAACAGAACCTAATTGACAGACAACAATCCTGAAGTCTTTCAATTGGTTGGCTGATAAAACTTTAAAAACTCAACTTCTACTGGTTGGCGTTTGAAGTACTTCTAGAGTGAAATCCTAGAAGCGCTTTAGCCTTTGAAACCCGTGCAGGCAGGTGCGAGTTTTTGTAGGTGCGGTTTTAACCGCCCAGTTGACGTTAAGTTGACACCGATGACGGACACAAAGCCACTACAGTAGATATTGGCAAAAACGTAATGCTCCCCGTATTTCCATCATGGCGAGCGATCGCGAAGCAATCGCAACCTTGATTTTCCGTACTCAGTGCGTAAGTCCTATTAATCTTCCAAACGTTACCCTTTGAATCTGGATAGTTCTGTCAGGCAATTCTATTCAGTTTACTCGAACTTTTTGGAATTTAGTTAGAGAAAATCAATCAACAGCAATGTATTTCGATTACATTCTAGTTAGATCAAGCTGTCTA
>JAIUYC010000934.1 GCA_020216575.1 Coleofasciculus sp. S288
AGACGAGAACAGAAGATTTTTTTTTTTTTTTTCCACCTAAATTTCGGACTGGAACTCATTACAGTTCAATCAGAAAAAGACGAGCTTGCTCAATTAAATCTGATGGCTGGCAAAAAAGCTAAGGCATCCGCTGCCTATGAACCCGCATGGAATTACTTAAGCGCGGGTATGCATTGTCTGGGTGAAGATAGGTGGCAAAGGCAATATGACTTAATTCTAGAGCTACACGTAGAAGCAGCAGAGGCGGCCTATCTCAATGGCAACCTTGAGGAAATGGAGCGATTGGCTGCTACTGTGCTGCAACACGCCAAAACGCTGTTAGACAAGGTAAATGTATATGAAGTTAAGATCGAAGCCTACACAGCAAATAACACACCGTTAGCAGCCATCAATACGGCGTTTTCAGTGTTGAAACTATTGGGAATTAGCTTTCCTTCAAAACCCCAAAAATTAGATATTGTATTGGAGCTAATCAAGACCAAGTTAAGGCTAATCGGGAAACGTATTGAGGACTTAATTAAGTTACCAGAAATGACCGATCCTTACAAGCTTGCAGCTATGCGTATCTTATCAAAAGTCGTTTCTGCTGCCTATTTTACAACACCGGAATTGCTGGCACTACTTGTATTTAAACAGGTGAATCTATCCATCACCTATGGAAATACATCTGTATCTGCCTATGCCTACGCCACCTATGGACTGATTCTTTGTGGGGAAGCCGTAGGAGATATTGAATCCGGCTATCAATTTGGTCAACTCGCTCTGAAATTGCTCGATAGATTTGACGCCAAAGAACTCAAAGCTAGGATACTCCTAATCGTTAATTACTTTATCAGACATTGGAAGGAGCATCTGAGGGAAACCTTAAGCCCATTACTAGATGCTTACTTGATTGGGCTGGAAACGGGAGATTTAGAATACGCCGCTTACTCGTCCTGTGTATATTCCTATCACTCTTATGTCATGGGTAAAGAATTAACAAGGCTTGAACGAGAGATGGCGATGTACAGTAGCACTTTAAGGCAACTCAAGCAAGAAACATCCTTTTATTATAATGAACTCAATCGGCAAGTCGTATTAAACTTAATGGATCGGGCTAAGGATAAGTGCCGATTAATCGGGGAAAGCTATGACGAAAATAAAATGCTTCCTATTCATCTTGAGGCAGATGCTAAAAACATTTGTCACTCCCTCTATTTTTATAAATTGGTTCTCTGCTATCTTTTTCAAGACTATCAGCAAGCTCTGGAAAATGCACTGTTAGTAGAAAAGTATATCGACAGCGCTCCTGGGAGTATTCCTCTTTCTCATTTCTATAATTCTCTCGTTCACCTTGCCCTCTATTCGGATGTTCATAAGTTCCAACAGAAACAAATCCTTTTAAAAGTAAAATCTAACCAAAAAAAGCTCAAGAAATGGGCGCGTCATGCGCCAATGACTCATCTGCATAAATTTTATTTAGTTGAGGCAGAGCGACACCGAGTTCTCGGACATAAGGCTGAGGCGATCGAGTGTTACGATCGCGCCATTCAACTGGCTAACGAAAATGAATACATCAATGAAGAAGCACTAGCTCACGAACTAGCGGGGAAGTTTTATCTGGCTTTAGGTAAAGTAAAATTTGCCCGAGTCTGTATGCTGGATGCTCGTTATTGCTATCTTCAATGGGGAGCGATCGCTAAAGTCAAGGATTTGGAAACGCGATATCCTCAGTTGTTGTTGTCCAAGCAGTCGGATAGCGGAGGCACGAGTAAAAACACAACTCGATCCGTTGACACCAAAACACCCAACGATCCAAGAACCACCAGCAGTGGGAGTTCAGAAGCACTAGATTTAGCAACAGTCATGAAAGCCAGCCAAGTCATTTCGGGTGAAATGATGCTGGATAAGTTACTGAAAACATTGATGAAGATTCTGATTGAGAATGCTGGAGCAGAAAAAGGCTTTCTAGTTCTAGAACGAGCGGGCAAACTACTGATTGAAGCTGAAGGAGCAGTCGAGCGGGAGAACATCACAGTCTTACAGTCAATCCCCATCGAATTTATAGGAAAAAACGAGCAAACGCCCCTACTTTCTATCGCCATTATCAACTATGTCGCTCGTACCAAGGAAAGTGTCGTTTTAAATGATGCAACTCGCGAAGACAAGTTCAAACTTGACCCTTATATTTGCCGAAATCAGCCCAAGTCGATTCTGTGCGTTCCCCTAATTAATCAAGACAAACTCATCAGCATTGTTTACCTGGAAAATAACCTCACCACAGGAGCTTTTACCCCAGCTCGGTTGGAAATATTAAAACTGTTATCCGCTCAAGCGGCAATCTCGATTGAAAATGCCAAACTGTACTTAGAAGTCAAAGAAAGTGAAAGGAAATTGGCTCAATTTCTAGAAGCTATCCCTGTAGGTGTATCTGTGTTTGATGCAAGTGGAAAAGCTTATTACCGCAACCGTATCGCCCATCAGTTAGTGAGTCTCAACGTTCTTCCCGACGCTAAAGTCGAACAACTTTCGGAGATTTATCAAGTGAATGTCGCGGGAACTGAGCAAAAGTACCCCACAGAGAAAATGCCTGCTACGAGAGCGTTAATGGGTGAAAGTACAACAGTGGACGATTTAGAAATCCACCAAGCTGACAAGGTTATTCCCCTTGAAGCATGGGGAACTCCCATCTTTGATGAACAGGGAAAAGTCGCTTATGCGATCGTAGCCTTTCAAGATATCACGGAACGCAAACAAGCAGAAGCAGAGCGGAAAAAATTTACTGACGAACTCTTTCAACTCAACGAAGCATTCTCGCGCTTCGTCCCCCGTCAATTTCTCCAGTTTTTGGAAAAGGAAAGCATTGTCGATGTCCAATTAGGCGACCAAGTGCAAAAGGAGATGTCAGTACTATTTTCCGATATTCGCGACTTCACCAGTCTCTCGGAAAGTATGACGCCACAAGACAATTTTAAATTTATTAATGCTTATCTCAGTCGCATGGAACCCGTTATTATCGAACATCAAGGTTTTATTGATAAATACATTGGTGATGCGATTATGGCTCTATTTAGCGGGAGTGCAGATGATGC
>JAIUYC010000935.1 GCA_020216575.1 Coleofasciculus sp. S288
AAAATATGGCTCAATTCTACTCTCCAAGTGAGAGCTTCCATAAAGTATTGGGTTCCGTCAATTCCTGGTTTCAGGAAAGGTGAACCAAGTATGGAACCTAGTTTATGAGCTACCCATGCCTCTTTTTCACTCTTAAGTCTATAAATTACTTGTGCTATTTCTTCTTTTGAGAAGACTTGTTTGATCAGCATCCCACTGACTTCACCTTGGAACATCCGAACGATAATATCTGGATAATTTGAGACTGACTCAGCATCCAGTTCGAGCCAATTTTTGATGGCTAAGCCAGGAGTCCAACTATCTAGATCTGCTAGAGATTGCTCTACCTTCTTTAAGGTTAGGGAGGCTGTAGCTAAGCCGGGTTGGAGTTGTAAGGCTTGCTGGCAAGCTGAAAGCGCCTCCTCTAATTTTCCTTGAGTGTAATAAAACTCAGCTATTTGGCTGAGTAGGGCAGCATTTTCTGGCTTGTAATCTAGTTTTTTTCGGTAAGAGGTGATCAATTTCTCTAGTGGATCTTTCATAGCTTAATTCAGCGAACCCGAGTGCAAATAAATCTTACCATCATAGCTTCATCAAAACTATTCATGACTTTCAGCCCGCTAACAATGACAACCTTGATAACATGCGATCGCATTGGTCTGCTCTCGCAACTGGCTTGATTGACCAAACTGTAACCAAGAGCATGAGATACTTAAATTTGAGGCTTAGTAGTCAACCAGCTAACTAGGGTTCTCTGTCAGCATTGCTCAAAATTGGCTAATTTAATTAGTTTAGAGTTTGCGCCTCAAAGATTTATGAAAGCATTTCACCGAAACGGTGTTCTAATCGGCTCAGGAGTTTTATCATGTCTGCTGATAAAATTCCCATCGCAAGCGCAAATTGTTCCAGATGGCACTCTTTTAACCAATGTCAACCAGTCGGGTAATGTTTTTGAAATCACTGGAGGACAACAAGCAGGCAGCAACGTGTTTTACAGTTTTCGCGAGTTTTCCCTCCCTACAGGACAAGAGGCTTTCTTCAACAACGCCTTAACGATTGAGAATATCATCAGCCGCGTCACGGGTAGCTCTATCTCCAATATTGATGGTTTAATTCGAGCTAATGGTATCGCTAACCTGTTTCTCATCAATCCCAATGGGATTATTTTTGGTTCAAATGCCTCACTAAATATTGGTGGCTCATTTTTGAGCAGTACAGCGAATAGCATTAACTTTGCCGATGGTACTCAGTTCAGTGCTACTAACCCCCAAGCTCAACCTCTACTAACAGTGAGCGTTCCCATTGGCTTGGGGTTTGGGGGCAATCCGGGAGTCATTCGCGTGCAAGGTACAGGTCACAGCATAACTGTCGCAGATCCATTCTACTCACCAATAAACAGGGGTGATAATTTAACGGGTCTGCGGGTGCAGCCTGGAAAGACTCTAGCTTTGGTAGGGGGTGATATTACCTTAGAAGGCGGGATTCTGACGGCACAAGGAGGACGGATTGAGTTAGGTAGTATTGACTCTGGCCTAGTTAGCCTCAGTCTCACTACTCAAGACTGGACTTTAGGCTATGAAGGTGTACAAAGTTTCCAAAATATTCAGTTATCTCAACAGGCTCTAGCAGATGCTAGTGGTGCTGGTAGTGGCTCGATCCAGGTGCAGGGCAATCGTGTGACACTTACTGATGGCTCAGTCATTCTGATTCAAAACCAAGGAGTTGAACCAGCAGGCAGCATAACCGTAAATGCCGCCAAGTCTCTGGAATTGAGTGGAGCTAATCTAAATGCAACAGTAGCTAGCAGCTTGAGTGCTAATACTCTAGGAGATGGAAAGGGAGGAGATATTGCAGTTTCAACCGAGCGATTGGTTCTCCAGGATGGAGCAACAATTCTGGCTAGAACCTTCAGTGCTGGACGAGGTGGCAACATAACTGTTAACGCCTCTAAGTCGGTGCAAGTGCTTGGGTTTTCACCTATTAATATTCTTTTGTCCAGCAACCTCAGTACAATGACTTTCGGTTCAGGAACTGCGGGAAATCTCACCTTATCGACAGGGCAGTTGACGCTTCTGAAGGGTACAAATGTCGGCTCTCTGACGGTAGGAATCGGTTTGGGAGGAAATGTAAATGTGAACGCTACTGAATCTGTAGAAGTGAGCGAATTTAATCCAATCTCTATATCCAGCCAATTAGGGACTGCAACTATCAGTGCTGGCCAGGCTGGTAACTTAGAAATCAACACAAATAAGTTGGTGCTTCGGGCTGGAGGAAGGATAAATGCTTCCACCTTTGGAAGTGGCAACTCCGGGAACATTTCCGTTAACGCCACCGAATCTGTGGAAGTAAGTGGCACTGTACCAGGGACTACAAATAGTAGCCTGATAATAGCGTCTGCCAATCTTTTAGATGAATTGAATAGAATGCTGTTTGGACTGCCACCGATGCCGAGTGGAGATTCTGGAAACGTAACGATTAACACGCCTCTGTTGAGTGTTACTGATGGCGCTCAAGTCACGGTTAGGAATGATGGGACAGGCAAGGCAGGGATGCTACGGGTCAATGCTGGCTCTATTTTTTTGGATGATGGCGGTGGCATCACAGCATCTACCAGCTCCGGCCAAGGTGGCAATATTGAACTACAGCTACGGGATGTGCTGCTAATGCGCCGTGAAAGTTCAATATCCGCCTCAGCTGACGGGATTGGCAATGGTGGCAACATCGATATTAATACTCCTTTACTTGTCACTGTCTCAAACGAAAATAGCGACATCAGTGCCAATTCTCGTGATGCCCGTGGCGGTAATGTGACAATCAATACCTCTGGCATCTTTGGTATCCAGTTCCGAGACAGAAACACACCCTTAAGCGATATCACCGCTACTGGGAAAAATTCTTCGTTAAATGGCACTGTGGACATCAACGTTCGGGATGTTGACCCCTCCTCTGGATTAGTGCAATTACCAGCTACTCCCGTAGATCCGACTCAAGCGATCGCACAAGGCTGTCCAGCCGACAAAGGCAATTCATTGATCATTACCGGACGTGGTGGCTTGCCCCCACTACCGAGCGAAGCGCTCCGCACGAATA
>JAIUYC010000936.1 GCA_020216575.1 Coleofasciculus sp. S288
AATCACTTTGTCTCGCTGAGATAATACGTCCACCAGCAGAACTTCTTGTTCTGAAACAAGCAGAGAAATAGCACGAGATTTTGTCTGTAATCTAACTGTCATAAACGCGCCCAGATAAAAAGCTTAGTAGCTACGTCAAAAGCCAAACTCCTCGAAAGCAAGAAGGCTCAAAAAAGAGAGATAAAACTAGCTTGATAAAGCGCACAGAGGGCAAGAGATCGAGCAGCGATCGCTCAAAAACTTATCCAAAGCTTCTCAGATAAGATCACTTGTCTATGGTGTTTTGAAAGTAATAAAAATGCTAGTTCGCAGCAAAAAGCCGCAAATTAATCTTGCGCTTCTAGTTCAGCTTGGCAGCCAGATCAACTTGAAGAAAGCTCACAAAGAAAGGACATTGAAACTATGTCAAAAGCGTGAAGAATTTGCACCAGTTGATGCACTTTAGGCTGCATCTATTCAATAGCGCTAAAACTGGGTTTATCTCAAACTTCCGGCTCTCGCAAATGAGTAAATAGGAAATCTTGCCATAGCCTAACAAGGTGACTCCAGGAAATGCCTCAAAAACTGTTGAGAGGCATAGTGAGATCATCTAAAAAAACCATGTAAAGCCAACATCAAGATTCCTCCGAAAAAGCGTTGCCATCTCACAGGGATGCAGCTGGAACAGATTAGGTAGCCTCTTATACATAGAGCATGATCAGCTTAAAAGGACTTCCAGAAAATCTGCTGCCACCCGCTCCATGTCCTCTTGCACAATCAAACTGCTTAAAAAACTGCTTGTGATGAAACTCCTCAAAATGAACCAGTAGATGCTCCAAAGCCGCCGAAATATTCATAGCTCTCATAACCTTTATTTGAACCAAGGGGTTGCAGCACCAGACATGCATCCAGAATGCAAGCCCCAATCAAGAATCAGGGAATTCACTGAAGAACTTGATATTGCATAGATACCAGATGCGCGAAAAGTTTTGTTCCCTAACAGAGAGAATAAGCCAAGAATTTACACACCCTTGTTAAACAGGATACTTTATGTAAATTTTCTATGAATTTTCTTCTTCTACACGCTTCCACAACCCCAATTTCTTCATGAAGTTTGCGACGATTACCGTAAATCTACTGGGTCTAGTCTGACGTAATAGTTCTTGTTGCATCCCACAACGAACATCAAGGGAAGGTAAGGGTAGAAATTTCGGTTCATAGTTAGGACTCAAACAGACATGGGTGCAGATAGTACGAACGAGCTGATTGGATCTAGTAATACAAATGATTTACTTGTCATTCAAGACATGCCGCTCCCAGAGGGCGGGGCTGATACGAGCCTCGTTCTTGGTCCAGAGCATCAACTTTCCGATCGATTAGTAGAGCTAGCGCCAGAAGTTGCTTCCCCAGTTTCCAAAGATATTCCCCATCTCACGTTTACCCCCAATGGCCAGCCTGATGAAAAAATCGTGCTGGTAGGTATTGACTGGGGCTATGAAACTGGGGCGATCGCAACTAAACAGAGCTATGGGCTGAATCTTAAGCAGGGCTTCAATCCTTACATTGCTGGAAAGCAAGTCGGTGATCCTGTTTATCGGAGACAACTGGCAACGATGAAAGCCGGTTTTTTCCGATATCACCATGCAGATCAGATGAAAGATGCGTGGACGAATGTGAATGGCTGGGTCATTTCTCCTGACAATGCAGACTACCGCTGGGATCGAGACAAGATTGCTTTGGCAATGGATGCACCCTTCGACGGAAATCCAATGCTGAAGATAAATATTGCAAACTGGCCAAAATTTTTAGCGGCAGAGGGCGATCGCCCTTTGTCGCTGCCTGATGTGCCGGAAGAGTTGTTGGTTTCAGTAGGTCGGCTGCGCCCTGAGATGATTGATGCCTATGCAGAGTTTTGTGCTGATTTAGTTCGGATTATTAATCTCGAACAAAAGCGCGGCGTTGTTTACTGGGAAGTGCTAAATGAAATGGATCAAATTTATAGTTCACCAGAAGCAATGCGTCAGCTAGCTGAGATCTATGTCCGTGCTGCCACTGCAATGAAAGCAGTTGATCCAACGATCAAAGTAGGTGGGCCGAGCTTTACCTGGCCAGATCGATTAGATCTTGTGGACCCATTTATTGAAGTTGCCTATCCTCACCTAGATTTTGTGTCCTATCACTCTTATACAAGTGGGAGTCTCGAAGACTCAAATACCTCTATTTGGGACAGTGCCAACACTCTCGGCAGCCGCACTGCTACAATCCGATGGGTTTTGCAGAAATATGGCGATCGTCCGATTGAGACATTTCACAACGAGTTTAATTTAAGCTACAGACCGCCTGATCCTAGAATGAATAATGTTGTTGGAGCCGTTTATGACGCTCTAGCACTTGCATCAATTACTCGTTCAGGCGCAACAGGGACTTTAGCTTGGGCCGAAGCAGATGGCTGGTATGGCAAGCTAAGCCCGTTTGGCGAGTGGGAGCGCCGTCCGTCGTCTTACGTTTTTCAGCTTTACAATGATTTACTGTTAGGCAATGTAGTTGCTGCATCTTCAACTGATGAGCAAGCGATTAGCGTCTATGCTACTAATGCTGAAGGTTGGGACGCATTTTCTCTGGTTAATCGATCGATGCAAGACCAGACTATACAACTCTTTTTCCAGGGCTGGGAATCCCCTTACAATCCTGATTTACCCGTTAGAGTTTATCAGATTAGTGAGTCAGGTCTTAGTTGGGGAACTATGTCTTTTGGAGCGATTTCCAGCCAGCCGTTGACTCTGCCTGTAAACACAATTACAGTCTTTGAAGTGTCATAGATCTAGAAATAGGAACAAAACGTATGACCCGACTTATCAAGGCTCTTTTGCTTGGGATCGTTGGGGCTTTCCTATTTATTAAGCTGGCCAACACAGTCCAAGTTATGAATCGACACAGCATCGCATTTGGTGTGTACGATCCGCACCAAGCGTTTCAGCATCCAGAAGTGTTAATCGAGCATCACTTTGTTCCCTGGCGTTTAGATAATGCGAGAGAGCTAGACGAAGCTTTGAAATCAGCGCGACATAATC
>JAIUYC010000937.1 GCA_020216575.1 Coleofasciculus sp. S288
TTTTCCCATTATCGTTAGCACCGCAGACGCGATGCTCAAAGCGGCTAACGTGACACTAATCGGGTACGAGAAAATTGGCAGTGGACACTGTACCGCAATTACTCGGGGGTCGTTTGCTGAGGTGCGGATTGCTGTCCAAGCCGGTGTCGAACACGCCAAACAAGAAGGTTTGTTCCTCTCCTCACTCGTCATCCCGCGTCCCCTTCCCAACCTGGAGGTCGTCTTTCCCCTCGGTTCTCGCCTTTTCGAGGAGCTTCAACACCACGAACGCGGTCGTGCCAGCAATCAAGCGATCGGTCTTTTAGAAACACGAGGATTTCCAGCAATGGTTGGTGCAGCTGATGCCATGCTCAAGGCGGCTGATGTTCAACTGACGGCTTATGAAACCATTGGAGCGGGGTTGTGTACGGCAATTATCAGAGGAGCCGTAGCAGATGTGGCAATGGCTTTACAAGTCGGAATGGCGGAAGCTCAGCGTATTGGCGAACTGACTGCCGTTACGGTCATTCCTCGACCGCTAGAAGACTTGGAGAAAACGCTGCCTGTAGCGAGTTGCCTGATTGAGGAGCAACCCCAACCTCTGATGATACCTATTGACGTCAAGGAAACGGAGAAGGAACTTATCGAGCTGCCAGATTCAGGAAAACTATCAGTTCCCCTAAAACAAGACTCATGAACGCTCATCTTTCCTATCTGAAGAAAAAAAGCGTTGCACAAACCGAAATGGATGGAATGGGAGCAAGATGGGAATGGAATGATAACGTCCCAATGACCATACAATTTGGCAGTTGTGCAACGCTGAATGGAAGGAAGACTGTCACTTGTTCCAGTTATCTGTCATGATAACCTGGAAGTTTTATAGATAAAATACTTTACTTTCAATAATAATGATAGATTAAAGTATATAGGACATTGAAGGAGAAGTAGCGTTGAAGCAAGCCACGCTGCACCAGCTCAAGGTATTTGAAGCAGTCGCTCGGCACAATAGTTTTACGCGAGCAGCTGAGGAACTATTTCTGACCCAACCCACTGTCTCCATGCAGGTCAAACAGTTAACAAAAGCTGTCGGGATGCCTCTATTTGACCAAGTGGGTAAACGTCTTTATCTTACACAAGCCGGGGAGGAATTGCTAAAAACATGCCGCCAAATCTTTGAACATTTAGACCAGTTTGAGATGACGGTAGCTGACCTGAAAGGACTGAAGCAAGGACGCTTGCGTGTTGCCGCAGTGACAACAGCGAAATATTTCATCCCCCGTTTGTTGGGTCCTTTTTGTCAGCGCTATCCAGGAATTGATGTTTCTCTGCAAGTCACTAACCACGAACAAATTATCAGTCGGTTGAGTGAGAATTTGGATGATTTGTATGTGATGAGTCAACCTCCTGAAAATATCGAAGTGACTTGCCAGCCCATTCTAGAAAATCCGTTGGTTGTATTAGCTCCAGCCAATCATCCCTTAGCTGGGGAAAGAAATATACCCTTGGAACGGATGGCGGAGGAACCGTTTATTATGAGGGAACCGGGTTCAGGAACGCGCAAGGCTGTCCAAGAGTTATTCGATGAGCACAATCTTACTCTAAAAGTGCAACTGGATTTGGGAAGTAATGAGGCAATTAAGCAAGCGATCGCAGGAGGGTTGGGAATATCCATATTGTCGTGCCATACCTTAGCCCTTGAAGGCTCTACGAGTCAGTTGACCATCTTGGATGTCCAAAAATTTCCCATCGAGCGGTATTGGTACGCCGTATCCCCGAACGGCAAACAATTATCGATTGTTGCTCGTACTTTTCTCGATTATCTCTTGACAGAAGGAAGGGCGCTTGCTGAGAAAACAGCTTGTCAAAAGGTTCTTGACGTAGCTAGAACCACTTGGAATGCACCCTCTCAACCTATAGACTCTTCAGAGCAAGAGCCTTTACCTGAGCATCCCTCAGCTAGTTAAATCAGCTGCCGCTCTCACTCGTTGCGCATTTGTTGAGGGAACAAGGAGGCACTTTATACCAAATCCGCTCGTACAACCTCCTGTTCCTTTCCAGCCATAGAGACGTTCAACCTGAGCGTCTCTAAAGGGTTGAGTGAGTTGCTGAAAAAGGCGATCGCTACTTTAATTCATCTTTTTCCTTTCAGCATTTGTTTATTCCAAAGTCATCGCGACAAAATTATCCTGCACTCACTTGTCTTAGAAGCCTTAGTTCTCGCGGTGTTCTACTTACTTCCCTCCCTTTCGCGATCGCTAGTTCGATATTTCAGGAGCAATCGTTAAAGTTACTGGGAAGCTTGAGAATCAGTGGTGAGACAGTGATACAGTTGAGCTGAGTAGCCATCTACCGAGGTCTGATATTGACTGTTCTCTTCAGCAAAACAGTTGGGTGTATCGGGTTCCATTGGGGCTTTAAAGTTAATTAGCCACAAATCCAACGGTCGTGGTAGTTGAGCGAGAGTTTTTTGGAGAGTGGTAGAGGCACGGCAAGATACCCCTTGGACGCTAACGCACTGCTCTTGGTCTTGATGTGCCAGAAGAAACTGGGGATTGAGCGGCGATTCCTTGGAATCAGTTGCCCGTTTAAACTCCCAGGCGAGTCCCATGATTTCACCCGTTTGTACGAGAGTATTGTGAGTGGTAGCAATGAGTATCGGTGCTTGCGATGCCTGTTGAATAGCTGGTACTAAAAGGTCCGGGCGGTAATATTTCTGATAACCCAGATTACCGACCACTGTAATACCACTTAACAAACCCATCAGCCAGATGAGTGCCACAGCAGGTTTGCCATTGGTTCTCATCAGTGAGGAGAGTTTTGAGATGGGTTGAGGGGATTGGGTATCGAAAGAGTGTTTTGCATGAGACGTTTCAGCAGCATTCCAGCTAATAGAGAGCGCTGCTCCGACTAACCCAATGACAGCAGGGAAGTAGACAAAATTATACCGCGCCCCTCGGGTAAGGTCTGTGCTGAGAACGTAGGTAATCCCGAAAAATAGCGCGATGGCTCCTAAAACGAAGCCCCCCAAAACATTTATCGCCAAACGGGTATCGGGCTTCTTCAGTAAGGT
>JAIUYC010000938.1 GCA_020216575.1 Coleofasciculus sp. S288
GTCAAGAAAATGACCCTGGTGATTCGTTTTATATTATTTTGAGTGGTTCTGTCGAAGTGTTTTCCCAACGGTTAAAGAAATATATCGCCACGCTCCACGAAGGAGAGTTTTTTGGGGAGATGTCTTTACTATTGGGAACTCCTCGCACGGCAACCGTTCGGACACTGGAAGATTCGGTTTTGTTTGTGGTTAATCGCGCCGATTTACAGAAACTGTTAGAAGGGCATCAACAGTTAGCCGATCAGCTTGCTAATAAATTAGCTGAACGGCAACAGGTGCTGAGAAACTTTAAATTACTTCCCGAAGAAACTTCAGACGAAACTCCCTTTATTCGGATACGCAAACAGATTCAACATCTATTCGGCATATGACAAAGCCCCTTCGGGCAGGTGGTAGGTGGTAGGAGAGAACCTGGATTTATCACCACACAGATATGATGATGGGGGAGATGGGGGAGAAACTCACATAACCTTGTAGAGACGTTCCGGTGGAACGTCTCTACGAATAAGACATAAAAGGGGGGTATAGGATCGGAATGGGTATGATTTGTCGGCTTGTCAGAAATTCCGGAGAAAAGGAAATCAATCAGGGCTGTATAGCCAACTCCCATTCAGCTTTCTGTTGATTCCAGATGGGTAAAGGTGTCTCGCCTACTACATACGGACCCCAGTACAGACGCGAACCATCCTGAGCAAAAGCCACAAGAATATCTCCCTTGGAAAGCTTCAGATTGCTTTGCGGCAGTGAGAGAATCAAGCCTTTATTCCCTCCTTCCATTGGTGCAAAATCCCAGTGTGCTGGTTCCTTGTAGGCTTTTTGAGGTAAGTGCTGTGCTAGCAGTGCCAGACGAATTGGATGATCGGTTTGATTGCTCACCCGCAAAGCCCCCTGACGTGCGGCTACCTCTGCTGGTTCTGGACTCTTCAAGGGTGAAGTTGTTGGGCTAGGTAATGCTGATGCCCCTGTCGGCAGCACTGGTGCTAGCTCTTCAACCTTTTTAACGGTTTTAACGGCAGGCGCTTCGGGTGGCTCGATCTCAGGCACAGACGAGATATCGGGGGATTGCGGTTCAATCCACACTGTCACCTGAAACAATCCCAACCCAATACCGATCGCTCCCAAGATCAAGGCGAGAACAAACATAGGATAAAGCTTAGATTTATGATTTTTCATACGTTTTAGGGATTATTCCGCACCAGGGTATAGAAATTTAGCGCCAAAGCCTTGAACAGGTGGTAGAAAATCGCCGCCTGCCCTTACTTTCATCTTAAAAAAAGCAGTTGGATACCTTGCCTATACCAAAGCTCAGAAGGCTACAGTGTATACATATAGCAAAAGGCTCCAGGGTAGAAGGCAGAAGGGAAAAGATTGACTGGTAAAGGTTTCAGGATTTGCCTATGTCCTAGTCACCTTGGCGACTGCTATATCTCCCCTGCACCGGGCTTCGCCCGCTACACTAACGTGCCGCTACGCTAACACCCCCTCAATCCCCCTCTTCCAAAACTGGGCGAGGGGAAGAGAACTGCTCCAATACTTGCTTTTTGGCAGATTGCAAAAGTTCCCAGTTGAAGACCCTACAATAAAACAAACTTGATCGAGACTGCACTATCATCCTAGAGAATGCAAAATACTCGTCTTAATAATCTGGTCAATGTCGTCCTGGCGCGGCTAGCGCAGTGGTTTGCTAATCCCTGGCGACACCTCTCGATTGTCTTGATTGGTCTGCTTTTGGGCGTCTTCCTGGGAACTGCAATTCCTACAACAGCTGGACAAACAGCTAACTGGGATGTAATTGCTGCTGGGGTTTTAGTGATCTTCGCGGAAACAGTGAGCCGCATTGTTTATAGCAGAAATCGGCAATTGCTTCCATCTCCTAGAGTCCCTTCTAGGCTTTCATGGTTGGCTGAAACGATCAATGCTCTCAAAATTGGTCTAACCTATAGCATGTTTGTCGAAGCCTTCAAACTTGGCTCCTAAGAGCATGGTAAAACCGAATCCATCTCTCGCTCAAATCCTCGACAATTGGGTATCTGGAAAAACACCAACGGCATCGGAATGGCAGCATCTGGTAGCTGAGGAACTCGCCGCACGGCAACGAGCAAGGGCGTTTGGCATTACCGGGGCAAATGTGGAGGAGATTTTAAAGGAGCGATCGCATCTGTTCAAATCTGTTTACCCAATTGTCCTCTCCCTCCCACCGTTTAACTGGAGAGCAGACGAATCTTCTCAATCCAAAATCCAAAATCGTTCGACTGAGCGCTCGCCGAACGTCCGAAGTCCAAAATCCAAAATTCTCTTATCCCTCTGGACTCTGTGGCTTCCCCTGGCCATGCAGTTAGTATCATTCCGGCAACAGCTAGGGCGTCCTCTCATCCAGGGGATATTAGGAGGGCAGGGAACTGGCAAAACAACCCTAGCCGCTGTTTTGAGTGCGATTCTTACCCATTTAGGCTACCGTCCCCTCAGCCTTTCCCTAGATGATCTCTACAAAACCTATGCCGAACGACAACTCCTCCAACAGCAGGACTCCCGCTTGATTTGGCGGGGTCCACCGGGAACTCATGATGTAGAGTTGGGTTTGCTGGTTTTAGACCAACTCCGTCAACCTAACCTACCCCACCCCATCATTGTGCCTCGCTTTGATAAATCTGCTTGGGGAGGTGCTGGCGATCGCACCACTCCAGAACGGGTAGAAGGCGTGGATATTGTACTCTTTGAAGGGTGGTTCGTTGGGGTTCGACCCGTTGAGCCAGCCATATTTGATGCACCGATACCAGCACCGATTCAAACCGCAGGCGATCGAGCATTTGCTCGGGATATGAACGAGCGACTGAAGGATTATTTACCCTTATGGGAACGACTAGACCGATTGATGGTACTCTACCCAACTGACTACCGCCTCAGCCAAGAGTGGCGGCGTCAAGCGGAACAGCAAATGATTGCTACGGGTAAATCGGGAATGGCAGATTTACAAATAGAGCAGTTTGTCAAGTATTTCTGGAAGTCGCTCCACCCAGAACTTTTCATTACTCCTCTCATCAAAAAGCC
>JAIUYC010000939.1 GCA_020216575.1 Coleofasciculus sp. S288
AGTTCTAGTGATTGATTTAGATGATCAAGCCAATAGTAGTCTATACCTAGGAGTCAACAGGGCTGATGAACTTGACCAAGCTAACAGCGTAGATGAGTTTGATCAAATTCTAGAATCCTTTCAAGAGAGAAAGGAAGTGATAGATTTTTTAGGCTTAGATTTTAATTCGCCAAATATCAACTATAAAGACTATATAAAACCATCAACATTTAATCAATATATTTATGGTAATGGAAGAATTGATGTTTTACCCGGTAGTTACAGAACCAGAGATGAAGGTTTGACAAGTACATTGGGAATTCGCGAGAAGCTACTTAACAAAGCCTTGCAAAGGTCGGGTATGGCTGGTGATTACGATTATGTAATTATTGATACACCTCCAAGTAGCACGCTGGTTGCCAAAAATGGTCTATTTGCGGCGCAGTATGTTGTTATTCCAACTCAAATGGAGTACTTTTCTGTTTATGGCATCAGGACAGTAACTAGAAAAATTCAGAACGAAGTTCAGGAAGAAATGAATGGTGAGCGAGGTCGAATTTTAGGTATTGTCCCTATGATGACTGGTGGTACTAAACTTAACAACCTCGCTACTCAGTTGATACAAAGAACACTACCAAATGTAAAGATTTTCACAGAGATTACTAGAACAGTAAAGTGGGCTGAAGCTTGCCAAAAATATATGCCCATTTCAGTTTTTGCTGAAAGGGATGCAGCAGCAGGTGCCGCAGCCACAAAATCATCAACGCTTGCACAGGAATTGATTGCACAAATCGATCAAGAAGAAAGTCAAAGAGGAGTATAGTAAATGGTTAATTTACATTCAAAAATTGAGAGTAAGCCAGGTGTTGTTTTTTTGAGCCAAATAGTATCTACTTCAAAAGTAAATGGTCAATCAAAAGCCTCAAAAAAGCAAAAACAAGTTAGTAATACCTTAGCAGAGTGGGGCTTTAACTTTGCTTTGCCTCTCCTCTGTCTTACTGATGAGGAGGATAAGTATCAGTTACTTACAGGCTCGGAAATATATGAATCAGCTCGTGAAAGTGGGATTGATAAAATATGGGCAGTACTTATCGCAGCAAAAAAGCCAGAAGCCGAAAAGGCAATTGAACCAGCACTATTGCAGTATGAATTAAATGACAGAGTAATTGATTCTCAAGATATTGCAGAATTTTTGGATTTCCTAAACCACAGCGATAAATCTACTCTTACCTCAATTCCTGGAATAAAAGATGGATATGCCAAGTTGATTGATGATAAGCGACCATACACTTCTTCAGAAGATATGCAGAAGAAGCTTGGTAATAAGCGGTCTTTGAAGTGGTTGAAAGCTTACAAACAAAGCAAAATTAAGCCTTAATGTTCAGTCCGAAGATACTGAAGCAAAGTGATCGCCTTTCTTACACAGCTAATGATTCTTTCATAGAGAAAACAGCTAGCTTCGACAACTAAGGACTCGCGCCCTCACCAACCCTCATTCTTTCAGGGAAGGATGAGGAAGATGGTTGTGCGATCGCATCCTCTCCAACCCCCATCATTTCAGGAAAGCATGGGGAAGAGTGGAGAGCGATCGCTTCCTCTAAGTTGCTTCGCATAACGGCTTGCGATTCGCTAACGCGATCGCTCCGCTTCACGCATCCTCACTAACTCCTATCATTTCAGGAAGGCATGGAGAAGATGTGAGAGCCTAAAATAGCAGAATGCGAAACAGACTGCCCTACCTTGATTTCATTGAGAAAGAGCTTCAACTACCGGAAACCGAACTTAGTCAACCCCTAGTCATCGATCTATTTGCAGGTTGCGGTGGCCTAGCGCTGGGTTTTGAAGCAGCAGGCTTTAGAACCGTTGGTTATGAAAAATTAGAAGACGCCTGCGCCACATATCGACACAATCTACTGGGTTCATGCCACCAGCTAACTTTAATACGCCAGCAAGATTTAGTAGAGGGGGCAGCCGTAATCATTGGAGGCCCACCTTGTCAACCGTTTAGCGTCGGTGGACACCAACTCGGACTTAGAGACAGCCGCGACGGCTTCCCAATTTTCATTGACGCTGTTAACCGCTATCGTCCCCAACTAGCTTTGTTTGAGAACGTGCGGGGCATGCTATTTCGCAATAAAGCCTACTTTGAAGAGATTGTCATCGCGCTCAAGGAACTGGGTTATATCGTGGAATGGGATATCCTCAACGCTGCACATTATGGTGTTCCTCAGCGAAGAGAGCGGCTGTTTTGTGTCGCCCACCGAGGAAGGTGGACATGGCCTAAAAAAACACATTTGAACTCACCTTACACTGCGGGTGAAGCACTGGGAGAACTAGCATTTCTTGCACCACTTGATTCAAAATTTCTCACTCCCAGCATGGACGAATATGTCAAAAAATATGAGATAGCCTCTAAATGTATTAGACCCAGAGATTTGCACCTTGACGCTCCTTCTAGAACCGTCACTTGCCGAAATCTGAGCGCTCCTACCGGTGACATGCTGCGTATTCAATTACCCGATGGACGCAGAAGAAGGCTAACTGTCCGTGAAGGTGCTCGTCTTCAAAGCTTTCCCGATTGGTTTGAATTTAAGGGTAATGAGGAAAGTCAATGCAACCAGATTGGCAATGCAGTCCCTCCCATCTTGGCAAAAGCTATAGCTTGTTCGGTCAAGGCATATTTAGACAGTAGTGAGCAACCAGCATCAGAGGAATCGCCTTTGCTCAGTCAACCTATACAGTTATCTCTGAAATTGTTTTAAATGCCTGAAAACTCCAATTCTTTCCATACTCAGGTTACTCAGAGGACGGAGGAAGCCAAAGCTATTCTCAGGGATCTGGGTTTGCCAACTGCACAGCAAAACGAGAGATCTGCTCTCACCTTGCTGGCTTTGCTCGATCTAAAACCGGATACGCCTTGGTCTGAGGCGAGTAGTCCTCTACTCGGAATTACTCCAATTATGGAAGCGATCGCTGAGAACTACGGAAAGGCATACGCACCAAATACCCGCGAAACTATTCGTCGTCAGACTGTCCATCAGTTCGTAGAAGCTGGCATCCTTATTGTC